>JAFVPG010000024.1 GCA_017505415.1 Lentisphaeria bacterium
AAAAGATAAATTTTTTTAATGATTTTTTGTCATATTCTGGAGTTGAATTTCCCCTATTGCAACAGAATCAGCTCACCGGATACAAACAGAAAATCAAACAGCCTTTTTTTGATACAGATGGAGTGACACCTTTGGAAGGAACGATAGTTAACTCTATGTACCCAGGCCGCAGAGATGATTTTATTCAAGAGTTTTTGCAAACGATTCCCAATCAGGTAAAAGTTTCAAAAGACCGGCTCTATACTGAAAAAGATTTTGAGTATGTCGGGAAATAATGTACTCTTGTTTTTATCGTAACACAGGACAGGTGGATAGGCGGAAAACTATTTTCAGATATAAAAAGTTAAAAGTAAGGATTTCTTTATGAAAGAAGAGCAAAAAAAATCTGTTGCAATGAATAAAAAGTGGGTAAAAATCGGATTGAGATGTTTTATTACTCTTTTGGGTATTTATGTAGCTTTGTTTGCCATAAGATTTTTCCAACTTAATTTTACCGGCAAACAGATTTGGACTGCGGACAGCGTTCCACGGAATCTGGTTCCGAACTTGGATTCAGAGTTTCCGGATGGGGTGGAAGATTGGGAAAATTACCGCGTTCCACTGCAAATTGTGGATCTGAATGGGGATCTTGAACAGGAATTTATCATTTATACCTGGTCAATGATTCGTGTTTATCGTTTGAATTCAGATGGTCGATGGCAATATGCTGCCGGGGTTGGTTTTGTGGAAAAGTTTGTGTATCTGCCATTTACACTCTGGGGATACCCCATGGTGTTGTTGCTGGACAAGGCTGGTCGCTTTGATGGCTTTTTTCAAAAAATAGATTGATAAACAAGCTGAAGTATGAAACCACGGAAATTATTTTGTGAAATCTCGCCTCTCTGCTATGAAATTTCGGTTTTCAAATGCTGTATGCTGCGACATTTGCGGGATTTTTTCAGCAGAGAGCGTTTCTGCCGTAAACGTTCTTCTGAACTGCTACCGATGGTGATTTATAAATTGTGGCCGGAAATGTTCAGACTGGTCGGTACCAACGCCCGGGTATCGACCATGATGAAAACAATCCGCTTGTTCCCTCTGGAGGAACGGACGCAAGGTGATTTGAGCAAAATGACCGACTTCACAGAATCCCACATTGATCCCGGTGAGTTTGAATACGATGATTTTTATGTTACAAAAAATCTTCAAATCAAGGAACCGCCTTCAAAGAAGTGCATATTCACGATCGACAGGAAAAAGTTTACCGCAGATTTTGAAAAATTACGGTGTGATACAAAGTTTGAGTATCACGCTGATTTAAACAAAGCTGTTGAAAAACAGGATATGGAAACAATTTTCCAAATCGCAACCAAATTCCGCTTTGATGCAAACGAATATATGTTATGTCTGTATTATGCGGCGAGCCACGGTCATGCCGGAGCAAATTTTAAGTTGGCAAAAAACATATTCTATCACCGCGACCCGCAAATCGAAGCGTTTATGCCCTATCTGCAAAAAGCTGCAGATGCAGGATTTGCCGAAGCAGAACATTTTCTCGGTCAATATCTTTACCGCTTTGATCTGGTGACTTCGGAAGAAATTTTTAATCTCTTCAAGAGAGCGTACACCCACGGAAATGCTAATGCAGAAGCCTCGCTTGCCCGTTGCTATTGGTTTGGCTTCGGAACAAAAATCGATAAGAAAAAAGCCTTTGAAATAGCAAAAAGTTATCTGCGCAAAACGAAAGATCCGGGGTGGAGTGATTGTTTCTTTTCCATTGCTCAAACGATTGCCGGTTTGGGATATTTGAGGTTTGATAAAAATAAAGAAAAAGGATTGAAACTTATCAGTGCCACGACTACGGTTTTGGGCGTTATTGTTGTGGAAAGTGTATATTTTTACGGGTTGTATGGAATCCCGCAAAGTTATGGAGACCATGATTTTGAAGGCGGATTGGAGCCACATTGCTCTCATTTGGATATAATGTATGAAGGCTTCCGCAGTGGGAGGGATGAAAAAATCATTGCCATTTTTGAGTATCAATAACTGTCTCTGAATACCATAAAATCACAAGGAGAAATAATCAATGAAAAAACTTTTTACTCTCGCGGTCATGTTGCTGGCAACTGGGTTAACTTCGCTTCAAGCGACAGAAAAACATACTATCTTTAATAAAATCAACCGCTTGCCCATGCCTTTTACTGCCGGAACTGTTTCTGAAAGCGGATATACAGTTCAAAAACCGTATTTCTGGCAGTTCAAAGTAGAAAATGACATTTATCATGCTGCAATTATTTTTGAAGACTATCCGGAAGGGATATGCTCTGATTCTCAAAGATTTCTCTCTCTTTTTATGGTATGGAAAAATGGAAAGATTTATTACAGACGGGTTATCGAAAACGATCCGGAACATATCAAAATCACTGGTTGCAAAATGGAATCAAGTTCCAATGGAAAAATTTATCTTGTTCTGAATTATGATTTCAGTCCTTATTATCAGGATTCTTTTACCGATACAGACGGCAAGTTCAGAATTGCAGTG
>JAFVPG010000213.1 GCA_017505415.1 Lentisphaeria bacterium
AGGGCGTTATCAGACTAAAACTCATGAGCTTGAAAAGTTGGTAGTTGAAGCTGCCAGTGGTACAAATTATCGCAGAGCAGTTAATGACTTGGAACGAGATGGAAAGTTTCCGGTATCGTTTCACACTGCTCACGGTTGGGTAATGCGGAGTGATTGCGATGAAATCAATATTTCTCCGCAAACAGTTGGTTCTGCTCCGATCCAAATAATGCCTGACGGAACCGGTTTTAAGGGGGCTGGTATTGATGGTCAAGCTCGAAAAGGAGATTTGAAAGTTGTCATCGGCATTTCGCAGCAGGGAAATATTTTTCCTTTGGCTTCAAAAGCAGGAGCATCTTGGAAAGATATTACTGATGAATGGGATAGAAACAAAATCAAGTTCAAAGATGGCAGTATTTTGATCTGCGATGGAGAATTGGGATTAGCTGAAGCATTCGCAGATTACGCCACTGAACAGCAACGCTGTCACTGGCATATCAAGCGTGATTTGTATCACATGATGTACCAGGATGGAGGGCGATACAGAGATGCAAAGCCGATTCAGGATGCACTTGCCGGAGTGTTGGCAATCGAATTACCGCAAGATGATTTTCAAAAGGTTTCCGAGCAAGAAAAGAATGATATTGAGGAGCGAATGGAGAAAGCTGAACTTGCCATTGATAAATTGATCGGATACTTTGACGGTTGCGGCTATGCTACTGCTGCAACCTATATTAGACGGGCAAAATTTGGAATGTTCGGCTATATCAGAAGATGGCTCAAATGGGGATTGATTTCACCAAGGGCATCTTCAATGGTTGAACGGGTTATGAGAGAACTCGGCAGGCGGTTAAAGAAAACCGCCTACGGCTGGAGTGATAAAGGTGCGACAAAAATTGCAAGAATAATATTAAAACGGTTTACAAATGCCAAAGCGTGGGAGGACTATTGGCAAGAAAAAATGAATTGTGTAGGCAATGTTGTCATTAACATTGGTAATTATAAATGTTTTTCACAAAATTTAGGACAATAACAAATGTTTACGATACGTTATCGTTTCGTTGATATGATATGAAGAGTCCATACGTAAACTATTCGTGCGCAAAAAAGAGAACTTTACAGACGTTGTTCTCATTTTTGACCTCCAGCAACAAATAATTTATATGCCTTTGCAATATCGGGAAGATCGTCGTTAAGCTCTTTTTCTTTTACGCTTTTGGTCATGATACGCTCATGACCATTGCCTGTAAGAAACAGGGTTTTCTTGATCTTATCAAACAGAAGTTCTGCTCCATCTGCATCCCGTTTATAAATCGGTACGCCCCGACGATCTTTACCAACTGCTTCCGCGATTGCCATAAAAACATCATAATCTTCGTTACCGGCTGCCGCCGCTAACATCTCAGCTTCAGTTTTCTTCTGCAAAAACAAAAGACTTGCCTGCACACCGACTTGGGGCAAGAATGTTTCTACCGGCAAATCAACGGATGCGAGCAGTTTAAAATGTTGCAAAATCCAGTAACGGGTACTTTCACGATCAGGATTTCCCAGAATACCGTCCGGAACAACCATCGCCATCTTGCCGCCCGGCTTCAAGAATTTATAGCACTGCTCAATGAAAAGCACTTCAGGAGCTTCACTGCTGCTTGCAGGATTTTTGAAGAATGAACCATCTTCCCCCTTGCTCCAATTCTGGCCAAGCTCATATTCTTTTGAAATGGCAAAATCCACCTCAACTTTGGCCCCAAAGGGAGGATTGGTAAAAATCATATCAAACTTGCCCAATGCGTTATTCAGTTGAGTCGGTTCAAAGTTAAATGACCGATCTCCGCTTCGCTGAATACTTGCTTCAATACGCTGATTTACTTTCGGGATATCTTCTTTGTCACCGTTAGGATATTCAAGGGAGTTGATATTAAAGACATTGGCATGACCGTCTCCCGCCATAACCATATTCATTCTGGCCGCTTTTTTCAAATCAGGGTCAAAGTCAAAACCGAAGATCATTTTTTCAGCATAACTTTTCACTCGTTCGTTGACTTCCGGCGAATTATATTTTTCCTTCAGATGCAGTTCGTCAAGGTCGTCGTACATCGCCTTTGCGATTTTTTTACGCACGTAATCCAACACCATGACAAGAAATCCTCCGGAACCACAGGCCGGATCAAGAATTCTGGTATTATCATCCGGATCAAGCATTTTAACCATACATTTGATGATGTTGCGGGGCGTGAAAAACTGTCCGGCCTCCTGCTTCAGAGTATTAGAGACAATCGTTTCGTATGCCATGCCTTTTACGTCAACAGTCGCATCCAGGAATGAATATTTTGCAAGTTCCCCGGCAACAACTGCGATCCCGCGCGGAGAAAGACCAATCTGCTCGTTACCATCAAAAACTTCAGAGTAGAGCGCATCCTGTTTCAATTCCTGAAAAATGCCTTTAATACGCTTGGCAACTTCCTGCTGACCTTCCGGGGTGTTGCGCTCTTTCACACCAACCCAGAAGCGGCGGCGGTAGGTTTCGCCTCTCGGCATATTAAATCTGCGCTTTTCGTCATAAATTTTGCAGAAGATCAAATTAAGCAATTCCCAAAACGCAGTCTTTTTCATTCCCTCATTGCCATAGATGTAGTCGTGACAACGTTTGAATGTACGCACCAGTGTGTCATTGGCTGGTTTGCGGGGCGTTACCCGGTCGGCTCTTTTTTCGAGATCTTCAAAGCTCTGCCCCTGATCCGGAAAGTCTGAAATATCTTCGGTCATTACCTGACCATAATCATCTTCAATTCTGTGCTGAAAATGCAGTTCGTCGCCATTGGTCCACAGACCGAACTCACATTCAGTTCCTTCCAGAATAAAAGAAAGTGTAGCTTTTACGCCTTTTTTGCCATCAACAACCTTTACCTTTTCGTCATTAACAACGCAGATCCGCACCAGATTCTCGTCGATGTGCTTTTTGTTGCTGTCAAATACTGCCAGACTCACTTTCATTCTGCGCTTTTTTTCGCCGTCATCAACAACGACGGTATAATCGCGCTCCATATCAGTAAGCTCAAAACCGTATTCGTCATTGAGCATGGAAATAATGGACTGCAGATTCAATTCCTTGTTATCCGCTTTCTTGGGCTGTTTGGTCAGAGTACAGATCAGCTGATTGTCATCCAAAACAATATTTTCTTCACTCATTTTCCCATCTCCCCGGAAACATCTTTTCTATGTTTGTTGGCAGGAGCGTTTTTACGGGAAGATGTTTCAGCAACCCATTCGTCAACCTGGGACGTCTTAAATTTCCAACAGCCGCCAAGTTTAACAGCAGGCATATCTTTTTTATTGATCCAATTGCGAACGGTGTCATGACTGGCACCAAGATATTCGCAAATTTCTTTCATTGACATCCACTTGTCATCCATAACTTTATCTCCGGCAACAATGCAAAACTACACATGAATTACGGCGCGTACGATGTGGAATATACCACGTCAAGTAATAGAAAACAAGCGAAAATACGAAAAAATACGAATTTTTATGGTCTTTTACGATATTTTACGATAAAATAAGAAAATCCAAAGGATCTTTATGACCTCTGGATTATTGGGGTGTTTTAGCGCTTTTTATTTTTTACAACTTTTTCAGCCCGATCCCTTCGAAATTGTAGTTCCCGCGCCGGATCTGCTCATGGTCCGCTTTGACGGCCTTAGAATAGTCCTCGCGCTGGTTTTCTTTGTCCTTGCAATCCATGCAGAGGACCT
>JAFVPG010000214.1 GCA_017505415.1 Lentisphaeria bacterium
AAAGTTTTTGTAAAAAGGATAGGGGGTGCAGGGGGAAAGGAAAAGAAACTTGTTTCAACAAGGTTTTTTCCTTTCCCCCTGCAAACTATATTATTTGCACAATTTTTTCTTTCTTTCTTGAATAAATTTGAAATGGCTGTATATTACTATGAATGTATATTTATATATAATATAAACAACTTTGAAGGAGATTTTATTATGTGTGCAAAAGCCAAAAGTGAACTTTACAAGGCCGCAGGTGTTGACATTGACCTTGCAACCAATCTGCTCGGCAAAGTCAAATCCAAAATTTCACAGTCACGCCGTCCTGAAATGCTTGCCCCTATCGGCGGTTTCGGCGGACTTTTTCAGATTGACCTTTCCAAATACAAAAATCCTGTCATGGTTTCAAGTATTGACGGTGTCGGTACCAAACTTATGATTGCCATGATGATGGAAAAATATGACACTGTCGGTCACGACATCGTAAACCATTGTATTGACGATATTTCCGTGCAGGGTGCTGAACCGGTTTACTTTATGGACTACATCGGTATCGGCAAACTCCGCAGCCCCTTGTATGAACAGGTTCTCGGCGGTATTGCTGACGCATGTATCGCTGCAAACTGCGCTGTTCTCGGCGGTGAAACTGCTGAAATGCCCGGCATGTACGGCAACGACTTCGACCTCGTCGGTGTTATCACCGGTATTGTAGAAAAAGACAAAATCATCACCGGCGAAAAAATCAAACCCGGTTATGTCGCTATCGGTCTCGGTTCCAGCGGCTTGCACACCAACGGCTTCAGCCTTGCCCGCAAAATTGTTTTCGACCAATGCGGCTACACTGTAAATACACATTTGGACGAACTCGGCGAAACCGTCGGCGAAGCATTGCTCAAACCCCATATCTGCTATTACAGTGCCATCAAACGTGCCATGAATGAAGGCATCAATCTTGACGGTATCGCTCATATCACAGGCGGCGGTTTGTATGATAATGTGCCGCGTATCCTGCCGGAAGGAACTGCCGTACGTTTTGACGTCAGCGATATGCCTGTTCCCCCGATTTTCAAACTTCTCGTTGAAAAAGGCGGAGTTGACAAAATGGAAGCATACCGTGTGTTCAACATGGGTGTCGGTATGGTCTGGTTCGTTCCCGCCGCTGATGCAGATGCTTCACTCAAAATCGCCCGTGAATGCGGTTTTGAAGCTCACATCGTCGGTGAAGTCGTTGCCGGCGACCGTGATGTTACCGTCCTTTAAGGAGGATTTTTATGGAAAAAAACCGTATCCTGCGCGAAAAAATAGAAGATTCATTTGCAAAAGCGAAAAAAGCTATTTCCGATTTTGCAGGATCGGTTCAATTTCCACTGAACGACTCATCTCTTGAACATATAATTGCTGCTCTGGTCAAAACAACGCTTACGCCGGAGCGGCTTCTAAGTTCCACCGATGTGGAAAATTTCCGCATGGTCTGGAGCAGAAATTTCTCTCCCGAAGATGTCGATAAAATCGTTGCAAATCTCTATGAAAGCACGGTTATCACCGTTGAAGAGGCAGCAGAAGTCCTCTCTGCTGTTCACAATGAATATCAGAAAAAAATCATCTATAATCTGCTTGAACTCATGTCCGGCAGTGATGCTCCGGATCATGCCGAAAAATTTCTGACTGAACTCGCAGAAAAACTTGATTTCACTGCTGAAGAATTCAAAGAGATGAAAATTCAGGCAAAAAATCGCAGTGAAAAACGCAAAAAACTCCTGAGTTCAGGTGCAGGGATACTGGCGGCACTTATCATACTTTTGATATTCATTCTGACTGCGACATGGCTGAAATCATTAATTTTCGGCTTGATACTTGCTGCATTGATGTTCCCGATAGAGCAATATTTTGAACGCAAATTCAAACGCAAAAAAGGACTGCTGTACCGTTTTTTCTACCTTTGCGGCCGCTGTGAAAACTCAATCAAAGCACAAATCAAACGCAAGACTTCCCATGTCCGTCCCACCGCTGCGGAAATCAGAAAACAGGAAAATGAACTCTGGATCCGCAATTCAGTTTCAATGAGCTGCATAGTTCTGACCGGCTTTATCATCATTATCGCCGGATTTTTCGGAATACTCTCTGCCGGTTATTTCAACTCCGCCAGAACCGCCGTCAGAAACTTCCTCGCACCTCCTGCAATCGAAGAAAAAATACAGCCGGCGCCACAAAACAATTCTGCTGAAACAGAAAAAGTCAGAAAACCTGCAGAAAAACTGGCAGAAAATACCGTCTCGAATGTAACAGTGAAAATTCAGAATTTTCTGGAAGAAAACCGTAAACGCTTTGAATCACAGCCGGTTATAAAAAATATTCTCAATGAACTTTCTAAAATGCTGAATCATCCGGATACTCAAAAACAACTACTCTCTCTGCTCGTGAAAAAAACCGGAGGTCTGCTGAATCTGACAACCGGACTTTTAAGTGCATTGGCAACTTTTCTGCTGGATATTCTGCTGACGATATTCTTTTATCTGCTTTTTCTCACCAAACTTGCTCAATTTGCTCAAGTCAGACGCAACAAAAATCAAAACTATATCGTAAGAACTCTTTTCAGCGGCAACTGGCTGCCCAGAACCACAGAAGAAAATATTGAAGAAACCGAACGCATCATCGGAGAAATCGGACATAAACTCAAAGTCTGGCTCAGGGGTTATCTCTCTTTGATGTTCATTGACTTCAGTGTTTACAGTATTGTATTCTATTTCCTGAATGTACCATATTTTCTGATACTCGGAGCTATTGCAGGCTGCGGTATCCTGCTGCCGTTCATCGGTCCGATATTAAGCTGCTGCATAACCTGTCTCGTCACTCTTGCCTGCGGAGATGCCAGTGCAATGCAAATCATCGGCATCATTATTATCTATCTGATACACAACGGCATAACAGAACAGTTCATTCTCTATCCATCCGTAATCGGAGAATCATTGGGGCTGACTACTCTTGAAACTATTATTGTTGTTCTCCTCGGCGGTATTTTTGCCGGGGCGACAGGTATGATATTCTCAATTCCGACAGCTGCGGTAATAAAATATCTCGTGCCAAGAATATATCACTGCTGGAAATCTGACTCCAAATAAACTGAGTTTTAAAATCTTTAACTGTTATACGTTGTCAAGATATTCCTTTTCAAGGACATCTGCCATATAGTGATGATCAAATTTTTCCCGTACAAGTTCTTTTCCAAATTTTGACATTGCATCATACTGCTCTTTATTATTAAGCAGAAATGCACTTTTTTCGGCAATTTCATCAATAACAGACTCCATATCATCACGATACGGCAGAGTAAAACCGCTCTGACCGTCAAGAATAACTTCAGGCGCACCGTCAAGTGCAAAACTCATCGGAACTTTTCCGGCAGCAAGCGCCTGCACAACAGAGCGCGGCAACCCCTCACGAACTGAAAAATGCCAGAGCATATCCATATTGCCGACATACTGCGGCACTTCATACGGAGCAACCAGACCGGCAAAATGTACATTATTTTCAATGCCGAGAGACTTGACCTCTTCAATCAATTCATCATGCATACTGCCGTCGCCAACGAGCAAAAAATGCACATCAGGACGAATCTGCAGCAATTTATAAGCAGCAGGAATAAAATATTCATAACCTTTCAATGGAAACAGACGGGCAATACTGCCAATGACCGGAGCATCAGCAGGAATTTGCATTTTTTCACAAATCGCATCTGATTTGGAAGCGTTTAAAAAATCATTTATCTCCATTCCGCTGTAAACCACCATATATTTTTCTGCCGAAGCGATTCTGGCTTCAACACATTGATTTATCATTGCCTGAGCTACTGCATAAATCTTATGACACTTTTTGGCGGCAAAACGTTCAGCGGTTTTATAGATAAAATTTTTCCACGGCTTTTCAAAAGGATGAAATGCCTGACCGTGAACAGTATGCACGACAAAAGGCACATCAGATGCCCATGCCGCCAGACGCCCCACAATACCAGCTTTGGAACTGTGCGTATGAACCACGTCAAATTTATTCTCTTTGAAAAAACGCTTGAGAAAAAAGTATGCCGCAGGATCATTTTTAAGAGAAAGTTCACGGCAGAGAGTCGGAGTTTCAACTATTTTAAGTTTTTCATTGAGTTTGGCTTTCTGCAGCAGTTCCCCTTCTCTCCCGGGAGAAAATCCGGTAACCAGAGTTACATCATGACCTTTTTCAGCATGATCCAGAGCCGTAAAAAGCGTATTTTCCTGTGCGCCGCCAACGACCATTCTTGTAATAACATGACATATCTTCAATTTCCGTTCACAATTCATATACAAAATACTCCAAAATGTTGCTGTTTATCAATTTACGTTTTTTATCAACACCGTTTTCAACAATCTTCAATTCCTGATTTTCTTCATCAAAAACAATGTATAACGGAATTATAGCCTCCGTATTGAAATATTCAAATCCGATTTCTGTTTTTTTGCGGAAAAATCTGCATAAAGGCTCTTTTACTTCCCAATTATTCAACGGATATTTGTACTGTTCATAAATAATTCCAGGCATAAAATCACTGTTTTCCGAAAAATCAAGCCGGGAAATATGAATCATTTTATAAACATCTGTATTTTTCATCATATTTTTCAAAGCATTGAATTTAGATTTTGCATTACCTGATTGAATCCACAGATTTACTTTACTTATTCCTTTGACTGACAGAAACTTACGTGCAAGTTCAGCCTCTGCTGAACTTTGGATATTGAAACACCATGCACTGCCGGCTTTCGGTTCTGCAAGAACAAATGAGACCTGATTGCCGGATGGTTCCCGCATAACAAGCAATTCTGTTTTCTGAAAATTACTGCATATCACAGCAACCGGGAAAAATATTATCAGCAAAACCCCGCTTGCTGCAAAAATAATTTTATTTCTGCAAATGAGAATCATTATCAATGCAAAGTAAAATAAAAGTATGTATTCCCAGCTGATCTGTATGGAATTTATTCTGCATGGATACGCCGCTCCGAATTCAATAATATACTGCATAATGTCAAGCGCCTTTTCAAAAATTTTTCCGCAAACAGCTCCGATATACCAAACTGGAGTGAAAATCATTTTCAGTACAAATAAATATGTCAGCCATGTACAATAAAAAATAATGAAAAAATTGATCCATACCGCAGCCAGATAGAGATGACCGAATGTGAAAAGCGTAATAATACTCCCCGCAGCAAAAGCAGCCGCCGTACCGCATAATGCGAACAATGTTTTGCGTAAAAAATATGACGATCCGGAATATCTGCGCTGATTTTTACGATTTATCGCCATCAAAGAAATATCCGCAGTCCAAATGCGGTTCCATTGACTGATATTTGTACTGACAAGCAGAAGTACCGCCGTTATCCCGAATGAATAAAGAAATCCGGCATCTGCCAGATAATCTGCATGCCATATCAAAAAACCGCTGCACCCCAGAGCCAATATCCTCAACGGAGGAACATAAAAACAACTGCTCCGCAACACTGCAAAAAATAATATCATGACAAAAGCTCTGATCGCCGGGACATTTGCTCCGGTACTTACAACAAAAGGAATCAACAGCAATACTGCAAACAGATACCTGTAACGCACCGGTACGAAAATCAACAGCACCAAAAGAACTGCAAACAATATCCCGACATGCAGACCGCTTACAGAAAAAAGATGGATCGTACCGCTTTTGATAAAATCATTTTTACTCCCGGCATCAACCGCACCGCGCAATCCGAAAAATATTGCCGCCGCAAAATCTGCATTTTCATCTTTTTCTATATCTTTTATGAAATATTCCAGAACAGCATCCCGGATTTTCAACATGCGCCGCATCACAGAATCATTAACCGTACATTTTACAGGTACAAATTCGCGGTCAACCGATACCATACCGTCAATTTTATGCAATTTCATATAACGGTAAAAATCACCGAAACGGTAATCATTATCATAAAAATTCCCATCATGATTCCATGCACCATGCGATTCTGCAAAACGCAAAGTACCATTAGATTCAAATACATCTCCGTAAATACAATCAGACGGTAATATATCTTTAGCGTAAAGCAGAAAATTTCCGCCGCCGCATAAATTTTCACCTGCCGCAGTTGCAATATTCAAAATCCTGATCCTGACAGTTGCTCCATTTTTTATCCGTTCGGAAGAATTGCACAGAGGATCAATTATCTCAAAGCGTATTTTTCCATATACGGAACGTCCGTCAAGCAGTTTTTTCAGTGAATCTTTCTCCGGCAAATTGCGCCAGAAATTGACAATCAGCATCAAAGTCAATGCCGCAAAACAGAAAATGCCTTTACAAAAATTTATGCGCCATGCCAATAATATGCTCAAAATAAAAAGCACAACAAACAACACTGCAATATTTTTCAATATCAGCAATGCACCAATTATCACAAATGCCGACAATAAATATTCAAAAGGCAGATTTTCTATAAATTTTCTCATTAATCAAGCTCAAAATCATCATCCATTTGAGTAATTGTGCGGCATGATTTCTCGCCGGCAACAACAATGTCCTCCATACGGATTCCGCCCCACTCCGGATAATAAACTCCCGGTTCAACCGTAACAATTTCACCACCTTTCAGTGGAATCATGCTTTTCGGTCCCAGTCGCGGTGCTTCATGGATTTCAAGACCGACTCCGTGACCAAGAGAGTGAAAAAATCCATAATTTTTACCATCCGCATTCCTGCCGGTAGTAAAACCTTCTGAAACAAGAACTTTATCTGCCGCATTGAAAATATCTGATGGAACAGCTCCTTTGCGAATAAATTTTTTTGCTTCATCTCTGGCACAGACAACGGCGTTGAACGCTTTTTTCACGATCGCAGGAGCTTCATGCTTTACATAAGTCCTTGTCATGTCACCGAAGTAGCCGCTGGTTTGCAGACGGGGGAAAATATCAATCACTATCGGAGTATGAGCCTTTATTATTCCACTGCCCATATTATGCGGCTGTGCGCTCTGCAACCCGGAGGCGGCAATAGTATTCAAAGCATTTGCCTGCTGTTTAAGCAAAGTTATATCTATTTCATTACGAAGCATTTCTGATGTAAGATATTCACCATTATAAATCAGAGAGCCATCTTTATCAACAACAGAATCACAAATCATCTGTTTAGCATGCCGCATTGCTTTTTCGGTTGCACGCATGGCGAGTTCGACCTGGGCAATTTCTGCATCAGATTTATATTCACGTTGAGGAAAAAACAACTCCCTGCAGGGAGTCACATTTATCTTGCGGGAACGCAGTTCATCAGCGAGCAGCAGCGGAAAATCTCCCGGCACGATCCAGTCCGAAATATTTTTTGCCTTCGACATATTTTCTATAAGCACGGCAAATGAACTGTTATGCCCGAAATCGGAATTAGCGTAATAATTCAAATGGCGATGACCTTCTGCCCTGCCCCGATCATATTCCAGCGGTGAAAGAATGACCGCTTTTTCGCTCTCTGTTTCAAAATAAATGAAGTCATCGGGTGTAAAAAGACCGCTTGCGTACAGCATATCAGCGGACTTTTCACCTGAAGCAACCAATAATTTTGCTTTTTTCTGCATTTTTTCATGCTCCTTGTGTTGCAAAAATTCCAAATCACTATATCTTAATATAACATCAATTTTTCAATAAAAAAGAATTAAAAAGGAAAAATACCATGAATATTAAATTTATTCTCATTGCAGCAGCTTTCTGTGCAGCCTCTTATCTCATCGGCGGAATCCCCTTCGGATTCATTATCGGGAAACTGAAAGGACATGATATAAGAAAAGAGGGCAGCTGCAATATCGGAGCCACCAATGTCACCCGTGTCGTTGGCAAATGGTACGGCAAACTCTGTTTTTTCTGTGACTTGCTGAAAGGATTCATTCCTGTTTACATTGCAGGCAGATATTTTGCCTCTGACTTTCAATACATAGCTATTCTCTGCGGATTTTTTGCCGTTGCAGGTCACATGTTCACTCCGTATCTGAAATTCAAAGGCGGCAAAGGTGTCGCCACTGCGGGCGGAGTTATTCTGGCACTTGCCTGGCTGCCTTTTGTCGTGGCATTTGCAGTGTGGGCGGCAGTTTTTCTGTCCAGCCGTTACGTTTCTCTGGCATCCATTATCGCCTCTGCGGTATTGCCTGTCAGCGCACTGCTGCTGAAAATAACCCGTCTCAGCCCTGAAATCTCATGGACCGTCATCATATTTTTTGCCATAATCGGCGGCGCCTCCATCTGGAAACACAAAGCCAATATAATCCGCCTCAAAAACGGTACGGAACTCAAATTTGAACGTAAAGGTAAATAAAATGAAAATAACTGTTCTGAGTGACGGAGCATGGGGAACAGCATTAGCGCTGGTTCTTGTTGATAATAAACATGATGTAACCATGTGGGGGCCTTTTCCCGACTATATCAGAGAAATGAATGAAAGCCGTTACAATTCAAGATTTCTCCCCGGAGTAAAACTTGCTGACGGTCTGAAATTTGAATCAGATATTGCAAAAGCTGTCGAAAACAGCGAAGCGATACTGCTTGCCAGTCCTTCTCAATATTTAAGAAGCGTTCTTGAAAAATTCAAACCGTTCTTTGATCCGGCAAAACACTTGATAATCAATGTGGCAAAAGGAATCGAAGTTGATACATGGCTGAGAATGAGCGAAGTCACCTCATCCATCCTCGGCGAATGCCGTTATGTTGCAGTTTCAGGTCCCAGCCACGCCGAAGAGGTCAGCCGCAAAGTCCCGACCCTCGTAGTTGCCGCTTCAAAAAATATTGCCGATGCAGAGAGCGTCCGTGATTTTTTCATGAATGATTATTTCCGGGTTTACACCTCAACTGACATACTCGGTGTTGAACTCGGAGGCGCCCTCAAAAACGTTATGGCTATCGCAGCAGGAATCATCGACGGAATGAAACTCGGCGATAACCCGAAAGCAGCCCTCATTACCAGAGGTATTGCAGAAATGAGCCGTCTCGGTGTCGCTCTCGGAGGAGATGCTCAAACTTTTGCCGGTTTGAGCGGAGTCGGAGACTTGATTGTCACCTGCTGCAGCGGTCACAGCCGCAACCGTCACGTCGGCGAATGTCTCGGAGAAGGCAGAAAACTTGATGATATTATCAAAAGCATGGGTATGGTTGTTGCCGAAGGCGTAGTAACAGCCAAAGGGGCAAAACATTTTTCAGAAACAGCCGGAGTGGAAACCCCGATAATTACTGAGATTTACAATATTCTCTATAGCAGAAAATCACCCGAAACAGCAATCCGTGAACTTATGACCCGTTCCCCGAAACAGGAGTAAAAAATCATGTCAACTATAAATAAAGATGAACTCTGTCCTTTGCTTTCGCCTCTTGCAGTTACCGCTGACCGCCGTCTGTTCAGTGTCGACCATTACGGCAGTGCAAAAAAAGCTTATATTCCGCAAACTCTCTCCGAACATCGCGCCTTCCGGGAGGAAATAATCCGCAGAATAAAACTTGCCGCCGGTCTTAATCCAATGATAAATCTTCCAAAAAATACGCCGCAAGTTTCAGCTCCGAAAATCTGGGAGAATGTTCTCATTTATGATGTGGAAATTGAAACTCTGCCGGGATTGCGGCTGACAGGTAATTTTTTCGTGCCGCAGAACAATGATAAAAAACTCCCGGCACTGCTCTGTCCTCATGGACACTGGCAGAAGGGACGTGTTCATCATGACGAACGTGGCGGTGTAGTAATGCGCTGTATGCAGTTCGCCCGTTTGGGATTTGCAGTTTTTGCCTATGATATGGTCGGATACAATGATTGTAATGACTTGATACATTATTTCAAAAATCAACTCAAAGATCATGCCGATTTGTACGGAGTTTCAACTTTCGGTCTGCAAACTGTAAACAGTATGCGTGCAGTTGATTTCCTTTGCGAAAGACCGGAAGTCGATCATACCCGTATCGGTTGTACAGGTGCATCCGGCGGAGCTTCACAAACATGGTTCATTGCCGCACTGGACAGAAGAATCAAGGCGATTGCTCCTGTCTGCATGCTTTCAAGTTCATTTCACGGCGGCTGTGACTGTGAAGCAGGTGCGCTTTTGCGTATGACCGGTATTGATAATTTTGATATTCTTGCTTCTCTGGCACCGATGCCGATGCTTCTGCCGAGCGTAAACGGAGACTGGACGAATTCCAATCCGATTTATGAAATACCCAAGCTCAAAGAAGTTTACAAACTTTACAATGCCGAAGATAAAATCGAAAATTTCCACCGTATTGACCGCCATAATTATAATCAGAACACCCGTGAATATGTCTATGCATGGTTTGTGAAACAATTTTACGGCGAAGACAGGGGAATAAAAATCAATGAGGAAAACATTCCGGTTCCCCCTCCTGAAATGCTTTGGCACAAAGGCGTGCAGCCGGAAGCTCCATCAGCAGAACATGTTCGTGCGACTGTGGATAAACTTGCCGCTGTTATTACAGCAAACGCACTTGATTTCAACAATGATTTTACTGCATGGCAAAATGACCGCCGTGAAGTTTTGCGTGAAATGATAAGTTCTGATTTCGCCACAAAAGATGTTGCTGTACAGTATGGCAATGTCAAATGGGATATTGACGGTGGGATCGCATGTCCTGAAGTACTTATGCGCCGTGAAATCGGAGATACTGTCGGTAATATTTATTTCTGTCCGACGGAAAAGAAAAGTGAAAAAGCGTTTCTTTTCGTATTGCCTGCAACATACCGTGACGTCATTTCAGACGGCAGATTTTATAATGAAATAAAATATTTCATACAGAAAGGCATGTATGGATGTGCCGTTGAACTTTTTGGCAATCCCGATCAGGAAAAAATGCTTGAAATGTATTTGCGCCGTCCGGAAGAACGCACATGTCATGCTGCATTCAATCCATCAATATTTTCAATGCGTGTACAGGACATCATTACAGCATACACCCGCATGCGTGAACGCGGCCTCCATGAAGTTGTAATTTATGCACCTGCTGAGTCTGCACCTGAAGCATTGGCAGCATGCGCACTGCTCAATACACCGGAAGCAGTAATCGACCTTGAAGGTCTTGATGAAAATATCTGGCAAGCTCCTTTGAAACATCAGGTTCTGATTCACAAAACCGGAGGACTTGCGGGGCTGGTGCTTATCAACGCTCTGAGGCAGATGACATATTGCAATGTACCGGAATATCTGCAAACAAAAATCGCCATGACCAACTGTCAGACAAAAGACAGTTTCACAGCGATTTCATGAAACTTAAAAAATAAGGCTCTGTACTAAACATTGACTGATAATTTGAAAAAATTGAGGGGTTTGGGGTATAGTGAATTGCGATAGCAATGAGCGACAATACCCCAATGTGGCTAATCCGGCGGAAGATTTGATTGCTCATTCCATAAAAAAATG
>JAFVPG010000215.1 GCA_017505415.1 Lentisphaeria bacterium
GCCGCCTCAAGCTGATTCTTTTTGCAGAAAGGTTTGCGGTTTGGAAATGCTTGCAAGTATGGCAGCTATAACCGCCTCAAGCTGATTCTTTTTGCAGAAAGGTTTGCCCACGCCGGAGGTATTGGCGGCACCCTCCATACCGGACCGCCTCAAGCTGATTCTTTTTGCAGAAAGGTTTGCCCTTGAATTATAAGCGACTGACAAACAATATCTTGCACTGCTTGTCGCGAGCGACACTGAAATGAATCAACCACACGGCACATTCTGTTGTACAACAACCTTTCTAATCTATTGATTTTCAATCAACACGAGAATCTATGTTGACAACAAACATGACCTTTGTTATCGCAAATAATTCTGCAAAATAAAACAGCATGTCTTTCCAATGGCGGAAGAAAGATGAAATCGTGGAACGCGTCCACAGTATTAATATACCGTAAGATAAATAAAAGTCAAGTTCAAATAAAAGTTATTTTAGGAAATTTAATTATTTTCTTACCTAATACGGTTGCCTGCTCCAGTATATTTTCATCAGGACCTAAATTGATAATTATAAACTGATCTTCTCTGTTGTTGATTACATTTGAAATTTTCTGAATCAGCATTTCCTGTAATAAATGCGAAGAGCGACAGAAAAATACCGAATCCTGTATTCGATAACCAAAACCTTCTGTAATGTGTTCGACTTTTCGCAAACGCCTCTTATCAGCAATGTCATAGCAAACCAACAAAGAATATTCTCCGCGCATATTTACCTCGTAACAATGGGGAAATACTCTGTGCAGTCTCCACGAAAAATCCTCCACAGTTGACGGATTTGAATCTCTATCAACCGACGATATGACATACGGTAGCCAAACGTCGGATGAATAAGTTCTTCGCTCATCCGTCTTGCATAAGTGCTCCAAAATGCATGATGAGCACTTTTTTTAAGAGAGCAGCCTTGTGATAAAAAAATAAAATCATCCAAATCAACTGCATTACGATTTATTACAGAAATTACGACACTGTCCACAATCAAGGGGCGGAATTCTTCCATTATATCCAGAGCTAAAGCTGCTCTGCCAAAACGGGGAGCGTGCAGTAAACCGCAAGCCGCGTCCAAACCGACAGCAGAACAAATGCCTGCAATTTCAGATGAAAGGACACTATATCCAAGAGAAAGCATGGCATTGACCGGATCCAAAGGCGGTCGACGATTTCTTCCGGTAAAACGTTTGGCAAAATCATCGTTGCGAAGCATCAAGGAGAAATTTTCAAAATATATTGCCGCCGCCTTACCCTCTATTCCTTGTAACTCTTCACGTGTTTGGGCATCAGTTGTCATTTTTCTTAATCCACGCATTAAGTTTAATGCATCATTATTTTTCGGACAGCAATTTCTTTGCAACAGCACGCGCTGGTTGCTGATTTTAGCCCTGATCATTGGAATGGCTATTTTTACTGAATGGCTTTCGCTTTCTGCAATTTTATATTGTCCGTGTCGGGAATCCAAACCAGATATTGACAATGTATCTAATTTTCCAATAAACTTTCCCGCTGGAGTAAAAAATATAACTTGAATATTTTCTGTCAGACAACAGCATAAGGCTTGGGTGGAAAGTTGTGCAGCACCATATATAAAAATTGATTTTAACAAATGTATGGGGTGTTTTGAAACATTATTACCATTTACAGAAATGACAATCATATCTCCTTTTTTAGATATCCATGCCTGTGGTTCATGAATAATCAATACTTCTCCTGATACATTTTCAGCCAACGGCGGACGACTGATTGGATATGTTATTTTCTTTTGTTTTTTCCAATACAGAGATTCTTCAGGCAAACAAACAGAATTCATGGAGCAAAACAAGCAACGATTATCATTCTCCAATGGGTCTGGCAATTCTCCAGATGCCGCATTTTTTACATCTGAAATAATTTTCAACAAATCATTTTCATTGTTTCCCAAAGTTACCGTAACAGATGTTTTAGTTTCTGCATAATAAATTTTTGCTGCAGAAATATTATACTGATGATGGCGTGCCAGCAGTACATACATTTTTATTTGTATGATATCAGCTTCTTTGGCACAATCATTTCCATGAATATCCTTTGCCGGTGAACCATGCTTATAATCATAAATTGTCCATGAGCCATCATTAGGATTACGTTCAAGTAAATCGATGACACCACATATCCCGATATCTGCAGATTCCAATGCTAAAGAGCGTATTTTTTCCAAAGAATTATTCTCGATTTCTTCAGAGAAAAAAGTTACAGTCGGCTTGTCAACACGCTTGTGCGTCATTTCTCCGGCAACAACGTTTGAATCATATACGAAAATATTTTCCACAAATTGAAAATACATCAGACGCGGACAATATACATAGTTATGAATACGTCTGATTGGAATCAATTCAGGAATTTTTTTCTTCAAAATAATGACTCCGGTTTATCAGTAAACTTTTTTAAACGTATTTCATTCAATTTACAACAACGTTCCAACTGCAATTCCAAATTATGCCATATAGAAGTGCCAAACATTAAAAATCCTGTTCTGGCAGTTGCAAAATACGGTATTTGCCCTTCGGGAATACCTAACGAACATGGCTGACAACCTATGACAAAGAAATTTCCTCCGGTAAATTTGCTTTCAGCATTATTTATAATACTGATTTCTTCCGGATAAATCATTTTTGCCCATTGAGTATTTCGTTTCACCAACCATTTTTCTTTTTTCTTTTCTGCAGAAAGCCGATTGTTGACCAAAAAGTTTTTACCATTTGCAACTGCTCGCAAACCGATATTGAATGCGGCATTGATATCAGCTTGTTTCAGCTCATCACTTCCGCAAAACGGAACAAATATTTCTCCGCCATCCCGTGGAAGCAGTGATGTGACATTACTATCATACTTGCACATCTCTTTATGATTGTCACAAATTGCATTAAGCCATTTGTTTGCTTGCGGAGATAACTTTTTACTCCAACGGCAAAAATCATCCAAATCAGCAGAATTACATTCTTCAGCCCGAAATCCGGGTATTGATTCGGCGGAAAATTTTGAAGAATAAGCGGCATTGACCTCAACAACAGGCATCCCGATAACTTCGCACAATATCTTAAGTTTTTCTGTCAAAGCCCGATGAGCCCATTTCATCAAGCGGGAGTTTTCATAAGGAGAACGGTCTTGACTGAATTTATAGCGGCTTAAATTTTCCAATACGATAAAAGAAGACGTTTCCACTCCAGGAATTCTTTCATACTCTCCGTTAATTCCTTTGCTTGAGCGTTCCTGTTGAGAGAGTGTGTGAATTTTATGGCGCACTCCAAGAGCTTGCGTTAAAATCATATTCGCAGTTTGATTGATCCGTTGTTCTTTCATTTCATCCAACCGGCGTAAAACTTCAGGGCAACAATCCGGAATTATCAACTTACGCATATCAGCAATACTTTGCGGCGCAGATCCCGGTTCTCTCATCAAAATACGGTTCAATGCCTGACAGCGTTTACGAAATTCCTCAAGCTGGGTCAATCTGGCAAATGACAATCCCCGCTGCCCTCTGATTTTCGGTTTATTACCGGGAGCATCTGTCAAAATCAATTGCCGGTAACGGATATTTTTTGAATTGCACTTCTCTGCCCAAAGCCATGTTTTCTCCCGTACCGGCAAAATCCGGGTGGCAATTTTTACCAGCATTTGCGGTAGCAATTTGCGCAAATCATCCTCGGTTTGTTTTATATTATCAAGAGTCTTGACTTTTAGCCAATCAGCGGAATTTATTTCCGCATTGATTTTTTCTGAATTTGCTTCATCTTTGCTCATCCAAAGCCAACGATCAAGTATTTTCAGCTTGCCGATAGCCCGTCGCAGAGCAATAAGCAATTTATCATTCTGAATCGGGAAATAAGGAGTAATATTTTTACCGTCAGGATAAAGCATACCGTCATTTTCATTCAATAGCCGAAAAATTTCAACAGCTTCATCACTCTCGGTTTGATCTGCCAACCTGCCATTTTTACCATATTCTTCTGGGGTATATTTCCCATTACGGATAATCTTGGCATCTTCTCCCGGCAATCGCAACAACTCTGAATATACTCGCAATGCATACCAGTTATTTTTTCCGTCATTACCCAGAAAAACGCTGTGTTTTTCTTTGATCGTGCTAACTTTTATGCGAACTAATGCTCCGGCAGAACGTTGCCCCATATCAACAGCACTGAAGCAGAAAGGCTTGCCGCTTTTATACCATGTTGGAGTTTTGTTATATTTGTAGTCCGGCCAAAGCAAAGCACAATTTGCATCGTTTGCAAAGTAAAATTCATTTTTATTACGGAAACGGTGATCAAAATGTTTTTGCAGCTCATCAACAGAAATTTCTGTCGGAAAATTTAATAACAAACGCAATTTGCCGTCTTTATCCCAATCCGGCATCAAGAATACGGCTGACTTGAATTCCTGTTCAAACTTTTGTTCGGGAAAAATAGCTTGCAAAATCGGCGGCAAGTAAACACTTTCAGAATCGGGAGTACTCAACCCATCACGCCGCAAACGGGGTGCCGAATAGTGTATGATAATTTTTGCGGGTTTGAATTTTCCATTATCTTTGACCGCAAGTTTGGCAATAAAAATATTTTCGCCCTTGTGTCCGAATTCTTTACCCGAACTGATCGCCAGCAGATTATTCATACGGCGTGATAAACGCGGATCAGCCGGGGTTATTTGGATCGGTTCTTCCAGTTGAGAGATTTTTTGCTTATAACTGTTGTATCTTGCGGTAGCGCGCAAAATATCCGCAGAGCGATATTTTTCTTTCGGGGCAACAGTTTCATCCCAGATACAGATGTTTTCCGCTTTGCACAATGCCTGAAAAAGTGCTGCACTTCCCATAGCCTCGCTATGTTCAGTTTGAAATTTATCCAAAGCTTTTTTCAGTTTTGCCGAAATTTCAATTTCAGGAGTTTGCTTCTTACGTTCATCCGATAGAATTTTATTCCATAAAGATTTCAATTTGCCAAAAGAGCGAATGGTTCTTTCAGACAATCCATATTCAACAACTTCATCATCTGTCCAACAGTTTTGTACCGCTAATTCGTTGCGGAGCAAATCCTGCAGTTTTTCCCATCGAGAGTCGGTTGCCAGAATTGGCAAAGTATTGTTGGATTCATCTTCTTCAATCAAATCATCTGCATCTGGAGCAGCCGGCGGTTTGTTCAATGCAGATTTGCCCTCCATCCATTCAACCGCGATACGATATTTTTCACATTCTTTATTGCGTACTTCTGATTTGTCTCTGAATTGATTGATTGTTTTTAACGCCTCCATAAATGCTTCCATATCGAAAGCACTCCACTCACTGCCAGATTGCCAAACCGGCAATTCAGTAAATGGTTTAAAAATATATCCTCTGACGCCACGCGACAGTTTGATCGGGTCATCGCCAAATATTGGAACTTGCAAGTTTTCAACTTTTTCTTTTTCAGAAATGATACTTTTCATTAAACCAACAGTAAAATCATCCGGAAAAAATCGCAGTAGCCACATGGCATTACGCCGTTTCATATCTGCTTTATTGTTTCTTCCGAATGAAATTTCACCAATGGAGCCAAGTTGAGTAAGATAGCGAAGTAAATATTCATTACCATAATTTTTCACATAATCAGTTGGCTCGTCAATAAAAAACTGAATAGCACTTTTCAAAACATTTAATGCCTCTTGCCCCTCAAAAAATTTTCCAGTTTGAGTTTTTATACCACACCAACCAACATCCATTGCAGGAACAAGTTTTTTCATTTCCTCAAGCGGATTCAATGAATACAGTGCAGCAATTAAATTATTTTTTCCTTTAACAGCTTCATATGCTTTGCTATCTAAATCCCAATTACCATTGAAAGATGGTCGACACAGTTGCGGAAAATAAGTTTTACTGGGTTGAGTGACATCGCCGGAGCATTTTTCTGCAACATGCGTCAATGCGGCTTGCAGGATTTCCTGAGCAACAGTACAATTATCCAAAACCAAATTTTTTGCAAACTCAAATCCGTTTTCCGGATCAAGTATTTCCTCTTTGGCATAAATACGATACAGCGAATGTTTTAAGCCGGAACGCAATTCTCCATTGCGGTAAAAATCATCCCAAACATCTTTCAGCTGCTGCTTGATTTTTCCAAAAGTAGCATCAGTTTCCAACGCCATTGCAACCAAAGCAAAAAGATAATAGTTTACAGCATCTTGAAAAAGTTGATGATGTTCAAACAGAATTTTTTCAAAATTATAGATTTTATTTCCACATTCATCCTGACAGGAAACTACACGCCCTTGATATATTCGATTAAGCCCCATAAAAAACTCCATTTGTAATAATTATGTCATGGTAAATATAGCATCTGTTATATCTTTTGCAAACGTTTTCTCTCTGGAGCCAGCAAAAAATTTTTGTTTTTTCAGATGACAGTCTCGTTTTTTTATTTCCGAAAAATAACTTTGTGCGGAACTGTCAGGCAATCCTTGACAGTTCCACATCTCACTTCTTCAGTTTTATATTTTTGTTAATCATGCTTCACTTTGCATAAAGTTTCAACTGGTTACAATGTAACCAGTTCATAACCTTCTTTAGCTAAACGGTTTTTGAGTACTTTCCAATAACAGCAGAAAATCTGAATTTTTTCTGAATTCTTAAAATACGTCGACCATTGCATCCTTATACGGATTTTTCATACTGCCTTTTGCAGGAAAAATATAAAACGGAATTTCAGCAGGACTCAAAGGTCGTGTCTAAAATTCCGTATATACTGCAAGGCCGCAAAAGCGTGTTACTTTTCAAATTCAAGACAGGCCGGATCGCTGCATGCGCAACTGACATCCTGAACTTGAATTTCACGAACCGGGAAAGGGATAATGGAGTCTTTCAACTTACCCATTGAGAACCTCCGGCAACATCTTTTCCCAGGCGGCATCGGCATAAAAGCGATGACCCTCGGATCCGATGACCAGATGACAGTGCTCTTGCGCACCCCGGACCGCATAGACTTGTTTCAGACGTTCAAAACCGGTGGTGACACTTTCAAGGGGGATAATGGGATCTTCTTTTCCGGCCACAATAACTACCGGCTTGGGGGCAAAGAGGGCCATGACATCATCCATTTCCATAAACTCAAGGATACCGGGGATATAACCGCAGCCGCACTGGTAAACACGCATCTTGGAACCGGCGTAGGTTCCGAATGAGCATGAGGGCATGCAGAAATCTATTTCCGGAAGCACCGCTGCGCTGTAAACTGAGACCGTGCCGCCTCCGGAGTTGCCCATTATGCCGATTTTCATATTGGCTATTTCAGGACGGGATTTCAGAAAGTCGATACTCCGGGCGACATCGTAGACCCGCTCGCCCATGAGAGTTTTGCCCAGCAAGAGGGCCTGGACAAAAGCATCGTGGCAAAAAGATTTGGCTCTTTTTTCCTGAACTTTTTCCAGGCGTTCCCCGAAACAGCTCTGTTCCGGACAAAAAGCGGCAATGCCCCGTTTGAGGCATCCGAAAGCGAAATCACGGTCGCCGGCAGCAGGTTTTTCTTCGTTCCAGTTTTCAGGTGAAGCCGAAATGGAAACATGGA
>JAFVPG010000216.1 GCA_017505415.1 Lentisphaeria bacterium
GGTCAGGCAGGCGCTCTCCGTCACGGTGTCGCCCGCGCTCTCCTCCTTATGAACGAAGCTCTTCGTCCCACCCTCAAGTCCAGCGGTATGCTTACCCGCGACGCACGCGTCAAAGAACGTAAAAAGCCCGGTCAGCCCGGTGCACGTCGCCGTTTCCAGTTCAGCAAACGCTAAACTTTACGGTCAATTCCAAAACAGCGAAGTCTTACGGCTTCGCTGTTTTTTTTATTTTTTTTGAAAAAATACTTGACAAATATTTTTTTTGCATTATACTATAACATAGTGTAACATAATATCACAAACAATAACAAATGTTTTGATATATATTTAAGGAGAGTATATGTACGAGAGTTTGAAAAAAGACGAAGCACTTCCGCTGCCTGATCAGATAAGCAATATTATACGGCAGAAAATTGAGGTAGGAGAATATCATCCCGGTAAAAAGCTTGGTACTATCCGTCAGTTTGCCAAGGATTTTGCAGTAAGTCCGGTAACGATTATCAAAGCATTGGATATTCTGGAGGAGGAAACGCTGATTGAGCGCGTGCCGGTCAAGGGGGTTTTTGTTTCTGAAAAACTCAAGCCGCAGAAAAAACAGCTTACAGGATGTTTTGTTTTTCCGGAAAAGTATATGTTTCCTCAGCCTGCCGCCAACGAAAACTGGGGACTTAATTATGAGTTGTACCGCGGTTTGCTTGAAGCTGCACAGCAGAGAAAAATCAATATGCAGTTTGTTTATTTTGAAGATGTGCCGCCTGCGGAAGTTTTTGAAAAACAAAAGATTGCGCTGAAAAAATTTGATTTTGCAATTTTTCCCGGTGCGATGCAGTTGTCTGAATTGTGCAATGCTTCTGCTTTGGAGCGCCCGACTTACTGTTTTGCATCCGGAAATAATACCGCTGAAATGTCTGAAGAGGTTATAAGAATTGATTATGATCGGGAAAATGTGACAAAATATCTTATTGATTATCTGCTGAAAAGTTCCTGTGTCAGTGCAGGTGCAATAAGTTGTGTAAATTATCATACTTCCCGGGCAGCAGATTTTCTGGATGCTGCCCGCAATAATAATATCAAAGTGTCCGGCTCTTCATGGCTGCAGCTTGAGAAAGATGATGAAAATGCAATGCAAAAGATAAAAGAGTATCTTTTGAGCCGCAAGCATGAATTTATTTTTGTTGATTATACGGAGGTTGTGCCGATGATTTATGAAGCGGCATATCAGGAGGGGCTTACGGTGGGAAAAGATTTTATTCTTACAGGAGTAGCCAGCGGGATGACATTTGCCGGATTGTTTCCGAGATTATCATATTTTCGTATCCCCCGTTATGAAATGGGTATCAATATTATGGATATGGCTGAAAAACTTGTCAGAAACGGTAAAAAAACAGGAAATTTTCCAACGCTGAAACTCGAATTTGTCAAAGGACATTGTTATAAAATCAACCAATCTTAACTTAATAAGGAGAAAAATGAAAAAACAATTCACCTTGATTGAACTGCTGGTTGTAATTGCTATTATCGCAATTCTTGCCGGAATGCTTTTGCCAGCATTGAATCAGGCAAGAGCGAAAGCTGTTGCAGCAGAATGCATTTCAAATTTGAAACAGATGGGAACAATTTATAATTTTTATGCAATGGATAACAATGATTTACATCCGCTTATTATCAAAAAAACAGGTGGCGGAGATTCAACGCATATTTATTCTTCAATTCTTGCACGCGCCGGATACATTACCAACCGTGCAGAACAATTTCTTGTTTGTCCGACCAAAAGAGAAAAAATCCTGGTGGGTATGCAATATATGGCAGAATGTCTGAACATGCAAATGAAATGTCTGCGGATTACTGGGGAACTGTTGCATTTTCCGGCAGTGAAACATTTTATTTTGTCAAAAATGCAAAAATTGAACAGTCTTCACGATTTCCGCTGCTTGCAGACTCTGTACGTCCTGACACAAAAGCGTTGAATTGTCTTGCCGCATTCACAATTACGGATACGACATGGGGACATTTCGGATTGCGTCACGGGAATGCAGGAAATATAGTTTTTCTGGATGGCAGTGCATCTGCAATAAAAGCAGATAATTCACTGAAAGAAGTGTTTTTTGCATTGAGCAAACGTACAAATTGGCCATATCCGAGAGCGTGCAGTATTGACGGTGTAATGGGAAGTGCAGTCCAATAATTAAAAAAAAGGAACATTTATGAAATCTAAATTTTTTCTGATGTTGGCAGGTATTATAACTTTTAATATCTGTTATGGTGCCATAATTATTGATAACTCTTACAAGGCAAAAGCAGAGATAAAAGAACTTATTTCAGCGGAAAAAACTGCACTTGCTGAACTTAATACTTATTTGAATAAAATTTTCGGAAAAACTGCTGAAAAAGATAATAAATTCGTTATTCTCCGGTATGATGAAAAATTGAGTAAAGAAGAATTTACAATATCAAGTGATAAAAAAGGCAATATAATTATTTCCGGAGGCAGACCGCGTGGTGTGATGTATGGAGTATATTATTTCCTCGACCGTAAACTCGGAGTAAAATGGCTCACCGCTGATGATGAATATGTTCCGACTGCCGAAAATATTAAAATTGAAAAAGTTGATTATCACGGAAAACCTGTTTTCAATGCCCGTATTTTTTCAAGTGAAGTTTGGGGTAAAAATTCAGAAAAAGTCCGCAGATGGTGTGCCCGTAATTTTATTAACGGCAAAGGCGGAAAAATTTATCCTGCTGATGAAAAATTCGGGGAAGAGTTGATGTTCTCTCCGCCGACAAGATGTCATGGACTTTTTCAAATCGTAACTCCGGCAAAATATTTTAAAAGCAATCCGGAATTTTGGGCATTGCAGAATGGAAAACGTACTCATCGTGATAAAAGAGGGTTGACTGCTGATTATTGTCTTACAAATGAAAAATTGGCTGAAGCAGCCGCCAAGGAATGTCGTGAATTTCTCAAAAAAAATCCGACTGCCAGATATATTTCCATTCAGGAAGGAGATTTTACGAAAGGGTATTGCGACTGTACACCTTGCAAGAAGCTGGTAAAAGAATGCGGCAATCGGGAATCTACACGCTGGGTATTTTTTGCCAACCGGGTGGCAAAAATTCTGAAAGATGAGTTCCCGCAGACAAAATTTCTTATTTTTGCTTACACTGCCAGCCGACAGCCTCCGGTAAATATCAAGGCTGAAGATAATGTATGCGTTCAGCTCTGTGCCTGGAATAACCGCCGCGGGCAGGCATACAATCATCCGAAAAATAAAATAGGCAATACATTTTTGAAGCAGCTTGAAGAATGGAAAAAAGTTTGTAAAAATATTCTTATTTGGGATTATACCTATACTTTTTCTGATCGTTTGCTGCCTGCTCCTGACTTATTGCTTAATATTGATAATTTCAAAGCATTTAATGAAATCGGAATTGATGGAATATATCCTGAAAATGGCGCACCTGAAGAAATTTCTTATGGAATGCCCTTCAAAGCATGGCTTCTGCCGCGAATTATGTGGAATCCCGCTGAATGCGGAAACGGTGAAGAGCTCGAAAATATTTTCTGTGAAAGTTATTACGGCAAAAAAGGCGGCAAATATGTTGCTGAATATTATAAACTTCTCCGTGACGTAAACCGCAAACAGGGCTTTGTTAATTATACTTCAGGCGGAGTTATCGGCAAAGCGGCTTTCGAGTCTCCTGAAATTACAGCAAAAGGTTATGAACTTTTTAAGAAAGCAATTGCAGAAGAAAAAGATACTGTTCTGCTAAAACGTCTTAAAACAGCAATGCTTCATGCCCAATATCAGGTTATCCGGAATTTCAGTAAAGTTCAGAAAATTGGAAAATTCACTGAATCTTATGATGATATTGTTAATGATATGATAAATTTGATAAAGGCAGATAAAAATACGACTGCCGCACTTAAAAACAGATTTATCAAAAATATAAATTCATTTGCATTGCTGAAAAATATCAAAGCAGATGCTTCGCAGCTTTATGCTAATTATCTGCCTGCTAAGGCATACGACGGCAAAATTGATACTTACTGGCATGCCGCAAACAGTACCGGATGGTGTCAAATTGAATTTGATAATGTAAAGGAAATCAGCCGTATAACTACTGTTCATGGCTCTTCTGGCAGTAGTCATTCTGGAGAATACAGTATTTCCGGCAGTCTTGACGGAAAAAACTGGTTTGTTATCAAACCGAAAACTTTTGTCGGCGCCAGAGACAATCTGAAATGGGTTTATTCCGATGATGTGTTTGAAACGCCGGTCAAAGCAAAATTCATCCGTACCTATCGTTTGAAAGCATTTACGGAAAGAAAAATTCGCAACGATGTGGCATTTTATGAACAATGGTTCAACTTGAAAGAACTTCCGAAAGAACTTTTTGTAAAAACTAAATAAAATTATCCGTATAATCTTTAAGTGCTGTTGCAGAAAATAAAAAGTATGCAGCAGCACTTTTTTTGTAAAAAATAATTACGTCATGTTGATTTTATGCGGTTTTATGCTATTTTTTATCAACGGAGGTAAGTATGTTTGAGGATTTCTTTTTTCCGAAACTTGATTGGAAACTCGGTGCCAGAATCATCGTTGTCGGTGGTGCTGTATGGATTATTTGTTATTTTTTCTTCATGCCGTGCTTTATCAATGGACGCAGTATGGAGCCGACATACAATTCGATCGGGTTTAATTTCTGTAATAAAATGCGGTTCAGAAAAACTCCTGCAACTTATGGCGATATTGTCATTTTGCGTTATGTCGGCAAACGTTATTATTTAAAGCGTGTCATCGGATTGCCCGGTGATACGGTTGAGTTCCGTAACGGTCAGCTTTTCCGTAACGGTCAGAAAATAACTGAAGATTATATCAAATTTTCATGTGATTGGAATATGAAAATGGTTAAAGTTGCCGATAATACCGTTTTTGTTGTCGGCGATAATCGTTCCATGCCCATTGAACAGCATCAATTCGGTATGATTTCTCAAAATCGAATCGCAGGAGCACCGTTATGGTAAAAAAATTGATAATTGCAGTAATTTTAATTGTGGCGGCAGCTGCGGTGTATTTTGTATTTTTCAGTGAATCAGAAGAGCAGAAAATCCGCAAAATGTTGAATGGTTTATGCATGGATTGTGCGAAAAATAAGGAATCATCTTCAGCGGCGGCTTTGATTGTCAAAACAAATGTTTTGAAAAGTTATTTTACTGATCCTTGTACGCTTTCGGTGTATCGTGGATTTTTGCAGGGGACTTTTAATGATGTGCGTATTGCCAATGAGATAATGCGGGTGAATCTTTTTTTCCGTGAATCGGATTTGAGTTATTCAGATTTGATTGTAACGGTGAATGTACCGGAGGCGACGGCTTCATTTACTGGACGGTTTCAGGCAGTTTTGAAGAGTGGAGAGAGAGTTGATGAAGTGCGTGAGGTTGATTTGAAACTCCGCAAGGTTGAAAAAAAGTGGAAAATAACTTCAGCGGAAGTTCACAAAATATTGCAGAGATAAAAAATGTTAAAAAAAATGAAAAAAATGCTTGTTTTTTCTTTTTTTGGTATTATAATTATTGAAGAAAGAGTTTTATGGTGAAACTCTTCAAAAACAGTAAAAGGAGAATTGAATATGAAAAAACTCATGATGGTTGTTGCTGTTGCCGCTTTGGCATTCGCTCTCACCGGTTGCGGTTCATTGCGTACCCCCACTAAAGGCCCCCGCAGCAAGAATGTTTATTACCAAACTTTCTTCGGTATTTCTCTCGAAAGTCTCGTTTATGGCGATGGCGTCATTGTCGGTCAGAAGTAATATTTTACTTTGCAGCAAAAACGCCGGTTCTGATAAAGAATCGGCGTTTTTTTTTGTTCATCGATGGTTTGTGTCAGAAATACGCAGAAAATCATAAAA
>JAFVPG010000217.1 GCA_017505415.1 Lentisphaeria bacterium
CCCCAAGGCGGCACCATCTCGACCACTATCTGCCAACGAAGGAGTAGAGACTTGATTTGCCTCGAACAAATAAAAAAATGATCAAAAAATTAATAATTGCGGTTAAAAAAACATTAAATCTTCACAGATATCCCATAATTTTTCAAAAAGTAGGTATTTCTCCGTCTTTTGAACAGAAGATTTTCTGATTTTCAAAAAGTGATTTTGTCAGATTTTCATTTTTGAGCAGAATTGTCATCCGAAGTCAAACTGCAACTGCTCCGTAATTTGTGGTGGAGGCGGTTTGTTTTGACAGGCAGTCGGACAAGTCAGACAGGTCGGACAGGTCCGAAAAAGCACCGAACCGCATACACAATACGCCCCCGGAGCCGGAAAATTTATGGGATATCTGTAAGATTCTTTTGATTTTTCAACTCATAATCTATTGACAATTTTCCATTATTGTGCTATAATATTCTGGAAGAAAATTCTTTACAACATCGCATAACATACATTATGTTATCTCCTTTCAGTTGAATTCCTGTTTTTCTGGCGTTTTTTTTATTTTGTTTTTGTTGTAACTTGCTCATAATCAGACCACATGACATAACATAATGTATGTTATGAGACGTAGCTTTACCTTAATTGAACTTTTGGTAGTGATTGCGATAATAGCAATACTTGCAGGAATGCTGCTGCCGGCATTGAACAATGCACGTGACAAAGGTTTTATTTCAAACTGTATCGGCAGATTGAAACAGAATTATACCGGTGTTGCCATGTATTCAATGGACAGTGACGGCAACATCGCCGTATACAGTAAGGATAATCCGGGGATTTATCATACAGCAAGTCACACAAGACCTTATGGATTGTTCCGGATCGCATCATTGGGGTATTTGGGATCATTGCAAAAGACAAGACCGGCATCGGTATTGATGTGTCCGAAAGATGATGATAATTCAATAACATTTGCCTCGCACTATCACATGCACGCATTTGAAGGATGTGGTATAAAATATTCCTCCGGAAATGTGTGGAGCGGTGTTCCCGGAGAGACGATTCCGTATAAATTGGAAAAGGTGCAAAAACCGAGTTCAACAGTAATGATTACCTGCAGATTGGAAACAGATACTTACAAACCAGCCATGTTTCACGGTTATCATGTCCCGCATGTGACATACAGCGGCGGAAGCGGAGTCATAAAAGTCAGGCAGGATTTCCGTGACTGGATCAATCAGCGTTCTTCAAGCGCAAGTATCGTATTACACGGTAGTCATTTGCGTACAGCTTTTTCAAAACTTAATGAATATTTGAAATAAAGGAACAATCCATGAAAAAAATTTTATTGTTCAGAACATTCTGTTTGATTTTTTCTCTGAAAGCTGTTGATATTTCTGCACTTCGCAATGTCATGCCGGATAACAAAGTTCATGGTTATTATGCCTGGGTGGATGAAAATGGAATTTTGAAAGTCAATCTGAAATCTTTACGTGACCCCGAAAAAAAGCGGATATTTTGGGAAAATCATAAAAAAGAGGTCAATGAGGGAAAACGGAAATATGTGATTTTTGAAATCATATTTGACAAAAAGGTAAAAGGCAGACGTCTTCCCGCAATTGAAGATGTTGAGGAACAATTCAAAGTTTTATTTGAGAGTTCTCCGGGTGTTCAGACATATCCTGAGCTTGTTTACGCAGTTGTCGCTTCCGAAGAGAATGTAGGACGTGATGTCCCTGTTCTGAATCATATTTATGATACGGTAAAGAAAAAATGGAATGTCCCTGTATTTCAGTGGCTTTCGGAACCGCTTCCGCCGGATTCCCGTCTGAAAGCAGATGGCTGGGTTTATGATGCTTACGGCAAAAAGGGGGAAGATTTTTACCGTCATACACAGAAATTTGTTTTGACGGGAACCCCGGTTTATCCCATAATCTGGGCAGCAGAAGCCGGACTGGATGGTTATTACAAAGCCGGATGGAATGCGATCAAAAAAAATGCTGAAGAGAAATTCGCAATCTGTCAGGATCTGGATCTTCCGGTTTTTCTTTTCGCTGTATGTAAAAAGCATGGAAGTGTAAATTGTTACCGGAGCAATAAGGCTCCGTTCCCTGAAATGCGTAAATTTTTCGATGGACTTTTCTCCAAAAAATTTGCAGCTCCGGTTCTTTCCTATCCTGAAAATATCTTCATAATTCCTGCAGACGGCGTGTTCAAATATTTCTGTAAATTTGACAATTCCGGGTTTGTTGACCGTGTTCTGATCAAGAATACACGAAACCTGAAACTGAGCAATGACGGTTTGAAATTTAAGGGGGCTGCAACGGTCGGATATCGTTTTGATTCCCCGGATAAATTGAAAGAGATCGGAGTTACGCTCAATTTTGCAGGAAATATAGAAGTCGGCATTTCCTTTGACGGCAAAAAATACCAATTCAAAAAAGCTGAAAATAACAGGAAACTTTCTTTCCCCGCAGCAAAAACCGGAAAATTTTATATGACAATCAAATCTGATAATGCCGATTTGAAAACATTGTCACTTGA
>JAFVPG010000218.1 GCA_017505415.1 Lentisphaeria bacterium
GGCTTTTTATTTGCTGTCGCATTGGCACACCCCGTTGTCTATTCCCACTTTCGGATTTTGCAGAGCAAAAAACGAAAGTTATATGAAAAGGTTTGGAAAAAGATGAGGGGGTGCAGGGGGAGAAGAAAAGAACCTTTCCTCAAAAGGTTTTTTCTTCTCCTCCTGCAACTTCCTATAATACACATTCTGTCATTTTGCAAGTTCACGGATTTTTTCGGTGTACTCAACGACGGCGAATGCTTCCTCAAACTTGATGGGGAAGGGGACGCCTTTTTTGATTGCGGCGGCAATATGTTTGTAAGTGTCATTCAAAGTTGCGCCGTTGGCGGGAGTGCAGTCAAGTGTTTCTTCGATCCAGACCAAACCGCCGACATTATCAAAAACGGCACGGTCAGCTTTTGCATCACGTTTTGTCGCATCGCCGTAATCACCGAGTTTGATCGGGGGAACTGCTTCAGTTGCTGGAACGGGAGCCGAACATTTTTCAAGGTCGAGGCGTTTGATTTTGAGTTTCTTTTCTTCAATGACCTGAATTGAACCGTATTGACCGTAAACAGTACAAATCGGCATGCCGTAAGCGACACCTCCGGAGATTTCAATATCAACGACAGTACCGTTTTTGCCTCTGAAAACTGCTTTGATATGATCTTCTGCATCGCCGGTTGCTGCGACAAGCTGCAAGTCAGCCCACAGACTTTCAACTTCATAATTCAAATACTGCAAAGCCTGATCAATAAGGTGCGGTCCCCAGTTGTTGAGCTGGCCGCCGCCGCAGGAGGTCAATGTCTGCCAGTCGTTGCGGCGTGAATAGCTGTGATGGCAAAGTTTGATTTCATGAATTCTGCCGAGTACGCCGGAATCAATAATTTCTTTGACATACTGAAAATGTTCTTCAAAACGGCGGTTGTGACGGCAGAAAAGTTTGCCGGGATACTTTTTATTTGCTTCGGCAAGAATTTTTGCTTCGGCAACATTCAAACCGATCGGCTTTTCTATCAAAACATATTTACCTGCATCAAGAGCTTTTACCGCATATTCAACATGAAATTTTGAAGGCGGAGCGACAACTACAAGGTCAATTTCAGGAGAATTGATCATATCTTCATAATTCGGATATGCTTTGCAGCCGGGAAAACGTTTCCCCATTGCTTCCATACGTTCAGGGACAGTGTCGCATGCACCTTTGAATTCAAAATCATCGGGGTAAAGTGCAACTTCGCCGAGATGCATTCCCCAGCCTGCACGACCGATTCCACATAAACCGATTCTTATTTTGCCCATCTTGAAAACTCCTTTCTGCTTATTATTTATCAAATATTTTTTTCAATTCATTGATACTGACAGCGAAATCCTCAACCGGCGGATTCAAATGCGTATCATGCTCAACAAGTACCCATTTGTCATATTTTTTATCTTTAAGGAATTGGGCAATGCTCTGATAATCAAAGTTATCATTACCACCTCCGAGTTCACAGAAACGGAGACGGTCGCTCCATTCAGAAGCATCAGGATTTTTGATAAAGACATCTTTGAAATGGATCGAAGCGAGGCGGTCATAATATTTTTCAAGCGCTTTCATATTATCGCCGTTTGCGCCGTGAAGATGACCGACATCCAGCAGCAGAGAGGCATCAGGACATTTTTTCATGAAGTAATCAAGTTCGTCCTGAGATTCAATGACAGACCCCAGGTGGTTGTGGAGTGCGCCTTTTAAATTGTACTTTTTGCAGGCTTCAAGAAGTTTATTGGCTCGGCGGCAGAAAACGTCGATATTGACGTTGCGTGTTGCCGGTCCGACAGTGATCCAGACATACTCACAGCCAAATGCACATGACCAGTTGAGAGTCTGTTCCATCTGGGCGCCGCGTGCAGTTGCAAAGTCCATTCCCATTTTGTGAAAAATCGCTGCATTCTGCAAAGCGAAAGAACTGTCAGATGCTTCCAAACGTTCTATACCGTTGAATCCGATAGACTTAAGCATTGTCAGACGTTCTTCAAGATCAAAAAGACCGCCGTTGTAAACATTTATACCGTAGTCAGCTACGCCGTATTTCATAAAAAACTCCTTATTTTTTAAATTTCAATTTGATTTTGTATTTTTGTTGCATATATTATACACTATAAAATTAAATATGTAAATGTACAAAATACGCTTTTTTTTGGAGTTTTTGCGCAAAATGGCACTTTATTCAAATATTCAATTCCTCTTTTGCGGTGAATATAAAAATTACGATTCAGTAATAAACCGGACTTTTAACAGTTTCGGAATTCAATACAATCATGAAAGCACCATTGAATTTTCGGTAGATGATGATGCGCCCAAAGTTTACAGCGGAAGTTGCGTTTTTATCTCAAAACCCGGATATTTTTTTCATTACGGCATGCCGGAAACAGCAAACAGGAGAGATCACCGGTTTATAACTTTTGAGGGAGACAGAGTAAATGATTACATCGAAGCAGGACTGCTGGACACGGATAAACCCGAATTGATAACAGTTCATGATCCGGTAAGATTTGCGCAAATGATACATCTTTTTTTGCTTGAATTCTCCCGTGACCGTAATTCATTGAAGGCAATAAATCTGCTTGACAGACTGCTTTTTCTGTTGCAGGAGGAGAAAGCATATCAGGCAAAAGCACTGCAATATTATGAAAAAATCTTAAATGAATGTGAAGAGTATATTATCGCTCATCCTGAGCATGAACACGATTTTCGTCAATGGGCAAAAAAAGCCGGAGTCTCCTATGCTCATTTTCGCCGTCTTTTTCAACAGCATACAGGAGTTGCTCCGAAATCATTTATGATTCAGAACCGTTTTAATCTGGCATCAAGATTTTTGCTCGAAAGTGACAAAAGAATTTCTGAAATCGCAGAGCTTGCAGGATGGGAAGATGTCTATTTTTTCTCCAAACAGTTCAAGAAAAAATTCGGAATTTCTCCGCTCCGTTTCCGTCAGAAAAATAAATAATTCAGGTGCGATGTTCTGAAGGAGTTTTGCCGGTTGCCGCCATGACGACTTTGCCGAAATAATCCGCAGAATTGAAGCCGCATGATTGAGCAATGACAGATAATGAAAGAGAGGTATTGCGCAACAGCATTATGCCTTTTTGCAGACGGAGATTTTTCAGATAATCCGAGGCATTGACACCGTAACGTCTGGTGAAATCACGGCTGAGCTGTACGCGATTGATATGGAGAATTTCCGCCAGACTTTGGATATTCAGTTCCGGATTGGAAAAATCACTGTCCAGAATGGAACGTGCCTCTTCAAGATAATTTGCTGATTTTGGATTGCTTTTGACACCGCCTGCGGCAGTGCAGAGAATTTGAAATCCGACCGACAGTAATTCAAGCCTTTTAGACAGTGTACTGTGCTTGATGTCAAGCTCCAGACGGGCAAAAAGTTCCTCCGGACATTTTCCGCCGTAACTCAATCCCGGGTGAATATTCAATGTGTCAAAAAGCGCAGCTGCCATCGGACCTTCAATAGTGAACCAGCGGTAATGAAAATATTCATCAGCAGGATAATAATAATGTCTGGTGCCGGTAGGATAATACCATATATCACCTGGTTTCACAATATATTTTTCCCCGTTAAGTTCAAAACATCCTTTGCCGCCGATACACCAGAAAAGTTCACAAAACCATGGTTTTTCCCACATTCCGTTTTTTTCCATTTCTGTCAGAAAAAAATGTCCGACAGAGCGTATATAAGCTGAAAGATTATTAGGCAATCTCAAAGCAAATTCAAAGTCTTTAAATTCTTTTTTCTTCATATTACAATATTACGGTTATTTGTTACATTTTTACTGTTGAAGATTTTATTTTTAACGCATATATTATAGCACACAGATATACATGCTGTCAAGTTATTTTGTTAAAAAAATACGAATAAAGAGGTTGTTTATGAATTTTTCAAACGCTTTTGAGCTTGCAGGAATCTGGGAATTTGATTTTTCCGGGATGGGAACTGTTCCTCAAATGTTGTTCAAAGATGTTGCACCGGTTCCCGGCTGTTTTGATTTGATGCCGGAATATTATCTTAAACGCGGCACCGGAAGCTATCGCAGATATGTTGAAATCGGCGGGATGGTTGAACTTTATTCAGAAGGTTTGGGATTGCGGGGCGATATATTCTGGGATGGTAAAAAAATTGCAGAAGTCGATGCTCCTTTTTCAAAAAATATTTTCCGGTTTGATGCCGGAGAGTTCAAAAAACATGAACTTATAATTTCTGTTAATAATGAGTTTGATGACAGTAATTCTTCTCTCTGGCGCAGAAATTATGACTTTTATGCCCATGGCGGTATTTACCGCAGAATAGCCATCCGTCAGGCAGAAAAGATTTTTGAACGTGAAATAAAGATTATCACTTCAAATATTGAGCGAGGAGAAGTTGAAATAACTCTTGACCTTGACGGAGAAATCAGCAATATCAGCAATGCAAAAATCATTTTCGATAATTCAGTAAAAGAATTTTCACTTGAATTGAAACAGGGAAAAGGCAAAGGAATATTTGCTGTGCCTGATTTTAAACTGTGGTCTCCGGAATCACCTTCACTTCATACCGCCTTCATTGAAGTTGGAGATGTTGTTTTTGAAAAAACTTTCGGTATCCGCAGAGTTGAGGCAAAAAACGGCAAAATTTATTTGAATGGCAAAAAATTGCATTTAATCGGTTACAACCGTCATGATGCTCATCCTGATTTCGGATATGCCGTGCCATCAGCAGTACGCTGTCAGGATTTGCAGATTTTGAAGCAGCAAAGAGCAAACTGCATCAGAGGCAGCCATTATCCGCAGAGTGAAGAATTTCTTGACTTGTGTGACCGCATGGGTGTACTTGTCTGGGAGGAATCTCTTGGCTGGGGCAATAATGAAGCCGCTTTGACTGATCCTGATTTTCAGGCAAAACAAATCCGTGAAACCCGCAAAATGGCTCTTGCCTCAATAAATCATCCATGTATTATTTTGAGAGGCTTTCTCAATGAGGCTTCAACCTCTCTGGAAAGTGCCAAACCTCTGGTGAAAAAACTTGCAGATACCTTGCACGAAGTTGATCCGACGTGTCTTGTGACTTACGGCAGCAATGTCGGCAACAGAGATGTTTGTGCAGAATTTGTTGAGGTTATTTCCTGCAATACTTATCCATGCTGGTACAGCGGTAATGAAGATCAGTTTGTAAATTACGATGAAGTAAAAAAGGTTCTCGGAGAACTCGAAGAGTTTGCATCTGAAGATAAATTGAAAAATAAACCTTTGATCATCAGTGAAGTAGGTGCGGAAGCAATGCCGAATCTGCATGGCGGTCAACGCTGGAGTGAAGAATATCAGGCTGATTTGCTGGAGGCTATAGTACGTCATGTTACAGAAAATGAGCGTTACAGCGGAACATTTCTGTGGCAGTTCTGCGATACAAGAACTTATATTTCCAACGGTTCGCAGATAAGAGCAGGCAACTTTAATTTCAAAGGTGCGCTTGACCGTCACCGTGTCCCGAAAGAATCATGGCGCAGGATAGCTCAAGTTCTGAAAGAATATGAATTTTAACCACAAAAAGAAAGGATAAAGCTATGAAAAAAACATTTACTCTCATCGAACTTCTGGTTGTAATCGCCATCATTGCGATCCTTGCCGGAATGCTGCTGCCCGCACTAAACAAAGCCCGGGAACGTGCAAGATCGTCGAGTTGTATCAATCATTTGAAAACTTTCAGTACCGGATGTCTGATGTATATTAATGATAATGATGACTGGATCATGCCTGCAACCATGCCCAACAGTGAAACAAAATCAAGCGGCTGGGGAGATTCTGATTACTGGACATTTCTTACCGGCTACGGAGATAATGAAAAAGATGCTGCAAAACTTTGGCTCAATCCGTATATGCCAAAACCTCCGTATTCAAAAACTCAAAATATCGGAACTACCGGCTCTAAATACACTTGTCCTTCCATCGAAACTCTGACTGATCGCACTTATGCCATGAATGGTGATTTTGAAGCACGTTCAGGTGCCAAATTGCTTACAACAGGCATGCAGAAAGCTGGTCATGTCAAACACCCGTCAAGCCTGCTTCATATTACAGAAGGTTATACATGGTTTTTTGTGTATCAAGGCCGTGCTTTGAGTGGTGCTATGGACAGAAACAATACCTCTCCCGGCACTACTAAAACTGCGATAGCTTTCCGTCACAACGGTGCTGCCAATACTCTTTTTGTTGACGGACATGTAAGTCAGATAAAAAAAGCCGGATATACTTCACAAGATGAAATGTGGGATAAAGATTTGTGACATATAAAGGAATTGCGTTATGAAATTATTTTCTGTTTTCAGTATTTTTTGTTCTTTGGCAGGAGTTTTTGCTGCTGATGTACATTTTGATAAGCAATTTGATCCGGCTGCAAAGTATGCGGCAAAAGACCTTGCCCGTTGTTTGAGCCGCATGACCGGCAAAAGCTTTAACGTTATGGAATCTGCCGTAAAATACAATGCCGGTGATATAATTATTGTAAATGACAGTAAACTTGAAAAACAGCAATGGAGTTTTGTCAGTAAAGACGGAAAACTTTATATCTCAGGCAGAGGCACTCCGGGGATAGTTTACGGAATTTATACTTTTCTGGAAAAATATACTGATTGCTCATGGCCCGCACCGGATGTCGAAATTATTCCCCGCAACCGGGAATGGAAACTCCCCGAAGTTAATGAAAAAGGCAAACCTGCAATTATGCGGCGGGAGATTTATGTTGGTACTCAAGCCCCTGATTGGATTTGGCGCATGCGCAATAAAGAGAATCACCGTGTCGCATTTAATTTGAATATGCGTATTGGCAGTCCTTCCAACGGACACTCTTTTGATGTTTATGTAAAAGCGATCAAAGATCCTAAACTTTTCGGCCCGAAAATCAGCGGCGGCAAATGTTCCACTCTCTGCATGACTAATCCGGAAGTCCGCAAAATTGTTCTTGCAGAACTTTTGAAATATATTGCCGCTGACCGTGAAAAAGCAAAAAAACAGCCGACTTATACCATTCCGAAGATTTATGAAATGAGTCAGGCTGATGGTCCGAGCTGGGGTGAATGCTGGTGTAACGGCTGTAAAACAATCACAGAAAATGAAGGCTCTTATTCTGCCGCAAATCTTGATTTCGTGAATTATATTGCCCGTGGAGTCAGAGAAAAATATCCGGATGTCATAATTCAGACTTTTGCTTATTCCTACACTCAGAAACCTCCTAAAACTATCAAAGCTGAAGATAATGTGATGATCCGTTATTGTGATGCACATCTTTTCCGTCCGCTTGTCCCGGGAACTCCCAATGCAAAAGAGTTGGATGATTGGAATAAATTTGCTTCTAAAAAAGCAATCTGGTCATATTGGCGCATTTATGACGGTTATCTTTATCCTTTTGTAAAATCACGCAAAGATATTGCAGAAGAATTGCGTTTGTGTGTCAAAGACGGAGTTTATCATTATTTTGCGGAGAATGAGGACATGCTCAACCGCAGTTTTGCAATACAGCAGCATTATCTCGGTTTGAAAATGATGGATGATCCTGAACAGGATATTAACAAACTTAATGAAAAATTTATGCATGCATATTACGGCAAAGCTGCACCTTTTATGCTGCAATATCTTGAATATCTGGAAAAACGTCAGGAAAAGACACGTGCTTTCCTCGATAAAGAGTTTTTTGAAAAAGTCAATGGCTGGCTTGATGAAGCTGAAAAAGCTGTTGCCAATGATGCAAAAGCTTTGCTTCATGTTAAATGTGAACGTGTCATAGTTGACCATACAATGTTTTTGCGTTTACAGGAACTTATAAAACAGGGATATAAAACAGACTCGAAAACTGTTGCTCAACGTTTTCTTGAAAACGGTATCAAACAAATTGATATGTGGGCAAGTATTGCACGTAAACAGCGTGATGCTCTGAAAGTCAGTTTGAAAGGTGAAGCTGAACTTTATTCTCATTTCCCTGTTGCTCTGCCTGAACGGTTCAAAAATTGTGATGTTATTGATTTGCATTGGAATCAACTTCAGCGCAGTACTGTCAATGCAGTGAAAGATGCAGATGCTGTTTGCGGTATGGCTGTCAGGAATCCGAAAGCTCCGCTTGTTCTGCCTTTCAAAATGGGATTTTACAGCGGAGTTCTGAAAGCCGGCAGCGGTGTTGAATTTATGAAAGAAGATATTCCGGCAGACGAAAAATTCCACTGGTACAAACTCGGCAGAACCCGTATCCTTGCACCATTGTATATCTATTATGACAAAGATTGGCGATTCCGCGGTTGGTTATCATCCATTGGAGTTCTCGGTGAAGATCGTGACATCTGGATTTCTGTTAAATTTCAGGGTAAAAATTTTGTTGATGGCTCCCAAAAGCCCAATGCAGTTCTATTTGACCGCATTCTGCTTATCAAAGATTCCAATCTCATAAATTCATACAAACCGGTTAATCCCAAACTTAATATTTTGAAAAACGGTTCTTTTGACCGTTATTCAAAGGCATGGCTTTATGATTGGTGCAAATTTGATAATAATATCAAAGTTGATAATGTTAACAAAAAACACGGCCGTTCAGCTTTGCGTATTGACGGCAAGGCCGGGGTCAATGTCCGTTTAATGTCCAATATCGGTAAACTTGCGGATATGAAAAATGATCTTCTTGTACGCGGCTGGTGCAAATATGAAAATATAGAACTCACTGGTAAATACGGTCATCCTTATATCGGCTTGTGGCCACTCAATGCAAAAGGCGGCAATACCACATACAATTACAGCATACTTGAGATATACAATGGTTCTTCCGAATGGAAATATTTTGAGAAAATCATTGATATTGAAGCTCTTAAAAAAGCTGCTTCACGGGCAAAACCGCTCCCCGGTGCTTCAATATGTATGCGCATTGCCATGTATAATCAGCCCGGAACTCTCTGGCTCGATAATATTGAAATCATTCCGTTGGAGAAAAAATGATTTTATGAATAAATCTTATTCCAGGAAAATAACTCTTGCAAGTTGTGCATTCCATATAAAACCCGGTGAAGAATATACAATGCCGTATCATTTTGATGCGGCATTGAAAGGAGGATTTGAAGGATTTGAACTCTCCTTTATTCCCGGGGGGAAAGCTGTTGATTTACTGAATGCCGCCAAAACAGCGCAGGTTGATATTTGTGCTGTACACGGTTTAATGAATGCCAATGCCTGTTCCAAAGATAAAAGTTTGCGGGACAGGGCATTTGAAGAAGCGTATCATTATTTGGAAACATTTGCTGAATTTGCGCCATGTCCGATAATTGAACATTATTGGAGCCGGTACAATGATCCTGATATGGGAAAATATTTCCGCGATACGGTTAGCCGTCTGCTTGAAAAAACTGAAGAGTACGGTTTTTATTTATGTATGGAAAATGCGCCGTATAAACCTGAAGAAAATGAACGTTACCCTGATATTGCAGAGGTTGCGGATTTTATCAAATCATTTGACGGCAGAATGTATATGACATTTGATGTCAATCATGCCAATCTCAATGAAGATATTATTTATGCCGTAAACCGGAGCAACGGGCTGATACGGCATATTCATATTTCCGACAATCACGGACATCGTGAAGAACATTTAGTGCCGGGGCAGGGGGTAATAGATTTGCAAACTGTCATTGCAGAAATATACAAAACAGATTACAACGGTCCATACAATTTTGAATTCGTTTTCCCCAAAGGATTCACTGCTGAAGCAAAAGATTACAAACAGATATATGACTATATCAGAATTTTAACAAATCGCAGCTGAATTGGACCCTGTAAAATCCCTTAAATTCTTTACTGCTCGCCTTGTCCCAGCTGCTAAACTTCACGGCTGCTTGTCTTGCCATAGCCTTTGGCGAAGGCGGATGTCGTAACAAAAAGCCAACCAAAACCTTCTAATAGAAAGGATAAAAAAATGAAAAATAAGTTCAAACAACATGACAGAATAAACATTATCAGAAGTTTCACATTGATTGAACTTCTCGTCGTCATCGCCATCATTGCGATCCTCGCCGGAATGCTGCTGCCCGCACTTAACAAAGCCCGTGCGCGTGCCAGAGCCGCAAAATGTGTCGGCAATTTGAAAAATCTCGGTATGATAACTGCAATTTATGAAAGTGATTTTGAAGGCTGGGTACTTACAAATGACTCCAACTGGCAATGGGCAGGATGGTATATTTCAAACGGTTATTTGAATAAAAACCCGCATGTTACAATTTGTCCCTCTCTTCCTCCTTATAAATATACTCCTTCTGCCCCCGATAATCCCGCAAGCATTAACTGCTATCAGACTTACGGCGGTCGTATATACAGTGCTTTGCCGCGCCATGTCGGCAAGCAGGGAAGCAATCCTTCACATCAATACATGAATGCAAAAGCAGTCCGTGAGCCTTCAATGATGTTTGTATGGACGGATTCAGGCAGAAATGATACAAAAACTCAAGCTTCAAGTTTTTATATTCAAAAAAATAATGATTCCGCAGGCAGAGTCATGTTCACCCATGAAAATGTCCTGAATCAATCTATGCTTGACGGTCATGTTCAATCATTCCGTCATCCGAGAGATTTCTATACCAGCGTGCAGAGAGAATATAAATATTCAACTTATGCGGATGAAACAACCGGGTTTCCTATTACCGTTTATGATAAAGATTTCAATGCCTGTTCCGGTTCATATTCTACTATAACTTTTTAATAAAAAAGGCAAGATATGAGATATTTTACAATTCTTTTTATATTATGGTCGAGTTTTACCCTGTGTGCAAAAGATATTTCAATCGTCAGCAATGGCAAAAGTGATTACATCATTGTTGTTGACAAAAACGCTTCTGAAATTGACAGATTCGCCGCTCGTGAACTGCAGACCTTCATTGAAAAAATGTCCAAAGTAAAACTTCCAGTCGCTGAGTCCGCAAACGGTAAAAAAATCGTTATCGGTCCTGCTGCAAATATTCATCAGGACGAAAATGTAATTGATGCAAAAGACGGCAATATCCGTTTGTACGGCGGCGGTATGCACGGCAATCTCTTTGCAGTTTATGAGCTGCTTGAAAATCATTTTGGCATCATGTTTTTGAACGCTTACGGAGATTGCCATATTCCTGCAGTAACTGACCTTACTGTAAAGGAGGGAAAAACTTCCGTTCGTTACGCTTTCCCCAAACGCGGTATGATGAAC
>JAFVPG010000219.1 GCA_017505415.1 Lentisphaeria bacterium
AATCTCAAGTGTTGGAGCGATTTTATCAATTTTGTCAACAATAACTTCCTGTTCAGTAACATTTCCTGCTTCATCTGAAACTTTGAATCTGTAAGTTCCATTTTCGGAAATGGTAAATGTATTGCCAGACAACCATATTTCTCCATTGAAAAATTCGACAGTTCCGTCATTGACAACGGCGGTAAGAATAATGTCTTTATTCGTCCATTCAACCGCATTTCCGGTAATTTCCAATGTCGGAGCAACTTTATCAATATTGGTGACTTCAAAAGTTTTTTCAGTGACATTACCGGCAACATCTGTGACACGGAATGTATAAGTTCCGTTAGTTTCAACCGTCATATTGGCACCGGAAATCCAACTTTCTCCGTCAAAATATTCGATAAGTCCGTCACTTGCAGAAGCAGTCAAGACAACATCTGTATTGGTCCAGTCTGTTTTGTCTGCAACTATTTTCAAGTCAGGTGCTGTAAAATCTCCGATTGAGAGATCAAGTTCTCCTTTTTCAAGAGTCAGCTTATAATCGACTTCGTTATATTTGAATACGCTTCCATTGACTTTTATAGAGCCGTAAGAAATACTGCCGTCTCCGACAGAAATCGTTCCATTGAAGTTTTCCGCTCCCTGTGCGAGTTTATAAGTTCCTGCCTTCTGAGTTGCTGAAACCTTAATTACATAAGAAGGAGTGCCTTGTATTTGCGAAAAATTATTGATTATCCAGCCATCTGCTGTATTGCGTTCAGAAATATCAAAAATAATTGATGTTTTTTCTTCAGTATAGACAATTGCACCGGCAGCGAGCTGCATAGTTCCGGAATGAATTGCGCCGGAATCAAGATTAAGCGATCCTCCTGATGCTATGGTCGTATTGCAGAGAGATGCTCCGGCATAAACAAAAACTTTTCCGTTACTATTTATCGCAGTATTCTCAACAGTACCATTATAAATATGGAAAAGACCTGATGAATTTACAGTTGTTCTTTCTGCACTGCCGCCTGCCATATATACTGAACCGGCACTGCTGATAATAATATCTGAAATGCTTCCTCCAGTCATCACATGCGCGACAGCTTGTTCGACACTGCTGTTTTTCATAGATGCCTGATTGGAAATAAGTTGATTATCCCTGCCGTAATAAACGCCTGACAATTCCTTGACAAATGTCACAGAGGCGCCACTCATTACGTTGACATTTCCGACGCACGGAGTCCAGTCAACCGCAAGAGCAGTACCTCCGGAAGAAACTACCATTGTCCCTCCGGAAATTTTCATATTTTCCAATGTTCCGCCTGCTCCGACATTGACTCTGCCGTCATTATTCAAAACATTTCCGGCAACAGCGGCATCTGCTCCTATATACATATAAGCTCCGGAATTTACATCTACATTGGAAGCACTGCCTCCGGCACTCATCAGCATTGACCCGCCGGCAAGCACAACTTCAGCCAGATTGCCGGACACAACAGACAATAATCCTGCGCTGAGAATAATATCTGATGCGGAAGCCTTGCTGACTGACATTGAACCTTGAGAAATAATTGTTTCAACAGCACTGCCGCCGTTGGTAACGTTAAATCCTCCTGAATTTATATGAGTAGTGGATAAAATGCCGCCGGAAATGTTGATATGGCCTGATTCATTTATTGAGGCATTGCTTAAATTACCGCTGTAAATATTTACAGTTCCGCCATTTCCTGCTGAAATATTCTGTAAAACACCGCCGGAAATATAAATCGCACCGCCGACAGCAGAAATATTTGAAACGTCAGCTTTGTCATAAATGAAAAGTTCAGTATCTGAAACAACTTCAAAATCTGATAATGTATTTGCATATTTGGAAATAAATTTATTGCCTGAACCATAATAAATTTCTGCATCACGCTGCAAAAATTCAACCTCTGCCCCTGTTGTTGAAGATACAGCCCCTTTCCCCTGCCAGGGATTGAATTTAACACTCGCACTGCCGCCGGAAGATACAACCAGTTTTCCGCCGGAATTCACCATGACATTTAATGCCCTGCCGTTTGACATGACATACATATCCATATTACGGTCCAGCACCTGATCATTCATAATTATTGCAGAAGATACAAATTGACCGTTTGAATTAAGATAAACACCGCCTACATCTGCATAAGTAATATAACCGCCATCTTTGACTGTTACTGTTCCGATACCTGGTGTCCAGATGACATTCAATGCCGATGCTCCGCTTGAAATATACAGGTGCCCCCCCTCCGTAACAGTAATATCAGAGGCTGTCCCTCCGGAATAAATATACATATTTCCGTTGCCTGCAAAAACAATGTCTTCTGCATACCCTCCGGAATAAACATATAAATTTCCGCCATTCTGCAAAGTGAAATCTTCTGCCGTGCCGCCGGACATGACAAAAGCTGATACCTGCATGCCGTTAAGCAGTAAATCGCTCATATTTGCAGACTGTTTATACAAGATGCCTTTTGATCCATAATAAACTCCGGAATAGGAACTTGCATAGGTAACATCTGCTCCGTCATGCACAAAAAGATGTCCGTAACCCGGTGTCCAATACAAATTTGAAACGCTTCCAGTTATTACAGCACTGCCGCCTGCGGAAATTGTGACACTGTCAGCTGAACCTCCGGCAGAAATATATATTTCGCCTCCGTTATTTATAACAGCTGAGCCGAGATTACCGTTTTCTTCTATATACACTGAGCCGCCGCTGCTGACGGTCAGATCAGAAATAATACCATTATCATATACATATACGAATGTATGTTCTCCGACAGTAATTTTCCCAATGCTGTCTGCTTCCTGAAATTCCACGCCTTTATAGACTTCAACCGGCATAATCCACCTCCTGCTTGCTTATTTATATCATAATGCAATATAACATCATGCAAACAGCTTGTCAACTTGAAAAAATAAAAAATACCGTATTTATATGATCTCAGGGGATTTATATCCTTTTTTGCCGCCGTGACGCTGCCACTCCCTGTAAACTCCGAAGAGGACAACAGTGGCAATGATGGTAATAACAATATCCCAGACAAACATTACCCGATACCCGAAAATATCAGTCAATTTACCGCCGAGATAAGCAGCAAATATCATTATTGTTGAACAGACCATGGAATTTGCACTGGCAAACTGACCGTATTTATCCGGCGGCAGCAGATTGATAAGCAGCGGACTTTGAGCCAGATTCTGCACTGCATACATGATTGCCGTAGCCACACCGATAACTGCAAAGGTCATCGGCGTATAGACAAAGAAATATCCGAAAATATTAATGCAGATGACAAAAATACCTCCGATAAAATAAATGAAAATCGGATGCGTTTTATCCATGAGTTTTCCCAGAAAATACGCAAGTACTGCTGAAATGATCGAGCCTATGGCAATAACTTTGCCGTATTGTGCCATTGTCATACCGATGTCTTTGGTGGCAAAAAGCACATTGTACATTGCACGGCAGACATTGGATGCCTGATTCATGCCGATACAGAGAAATAAGAGAATAAAAATTCTGTGCTGAAAACATTGACGGAAAAACATCCACAGATAATCTTTGCTTTTGACCCAGAAATTTTCCGTTTTATCAATTTTATCTGCAACAGGCGGATATTCACCCTCAGGAACAAAAATGAGAATACCGACGTAAATTGCCACATACAAAACTCCCATAATACAGAAAATCAATTTCATATAATCAATAACATAGCCCAGCACCCAGTAATTGAATGCCGCTGAAACAATCGAACCGGATATGGTTGATGCCGCCATGAATCTGCCGATACATTCTTTCGGAATAACGTCGGCGATCAGATAATAGACAACTGACCCGGGAAAAAGATAAACAACCTGAAACAGCAGTATTATAGTCGCCACCACATAAAATGAAACATTTGTATTGGCAAGTGACGACAGCAGTTTTTTTATGAATTCAGCAATTTCAACACTCCATGCAAGCAGCATCAGCAAACCTGCAAGTATCGGTGCTGAAAAAATAAGGTAAGGCTGACGGCGGCCTATGCGTGTTCTTGTTTTATCACTTATTGTGCTGATGAGCGGGCAGAGAACAAAAGTCAGTACAGAGGGGATCGTACTGATTATCAATGCTATATCAGTTGCAGATGCACCGACCCTGTCCAGCAGAATCGGTTTGACACTCGGAACCAGAGTATAACAGATCAGCCCCAGAGTTTTATTGGCAAGAAGCATCATGGTACAGACCAGCAGCAGTCTCGGCAGAGTGTAATCAAGATTACGGATAGAATATAGAATTTTAGCCATTATTTTTCCTTTTTAATTTTATTTCAGAAATTTGCAGATAAATAAAACTTGAACTGAATATAATCCTTTTTCGTTGTTTTTGCAAATTTTCTGATATGAATTATTTGTTTGAAAACATAGATTATTTTGCCAATGCTTTCAGAAGATCAGCATGCCATTTTTCCATTTCAGCAGGATTGCTGCGCTCCATAAGTTTGCTCAAAGCTTTTTTGTCGGCAAATTTACGGACTTCCGGATCGGATGATTTTTCCGCCAGACGGAGATAATACATATCTTCCAAACCTTCACGCAATGCTTCAAACCGGACAGTCGGCACCGGACCGGTTTCGCCATGGTGAAAAAGAAACATCGCACGCATGGATTTGTCCTCACGGCTGTCATAATCATTGCCGCGATATGAATTTGCCGCCCAGAGCATTATACCGTCAGCTCCGGCAATAAACTCTTTGATTCCTCTGTACCGGAAATAGGAATGATAATTTTCGACCACACCGCCGACACTGCACATATAAGGAGCAAATTTTTTGTTGTTTTTCTTGATTACTTTCAGGATTTCAGCGGAATTTTTGTCATTGGTGACATGGTATTCCAGCGGTATCCAGTAGTCAACACTGTCCTGCAGCCGTTTGAAATCATCCAGAGTACTCCAGTTTGCCATAGTTTGATTGGTACGGAAACCGTATTTACGGACGATGGCAGAAGCAATTATAACATCATCAATATCTGCGGTACGGGGTTCATCCCATACCGGAACATAGAAGCACTTGAAGTCAATTCCTTCTTCCTTCAAAAATTTACTCAACCGGCTTACTGCAAGTTCAAAGGCATTGCGGACTTCTTCATTTTTTAGAGTTGCAGGCAATTTTGCAGCTTTCAGTCTGCCCCAGAAAATAGCCCAGATACCGTAATGATACGACCATTCAAAACCGGACTGCTGCCAGATTTTTTCATTGAAAATATAATCTTTTTTATTATCGGAAACAATTATTTTGCCGTCTTTGATCTTTATGGCATGCAGCAGAGGATCATAAACATGCACACAAGTAACATGATAATCTTTCATGACCTGCATATATTTGTCATAAAGTCCCAGTGTAAACTGCGGATTGCTGACATAATATGCCTGTTTGGCAAGATACGGTCCGAAAAGATAAAAATCCAATCCGAGTTTTTCCGGCATGGTAAGGTCAAGTACTTCAACTTCAACCTCGATACGGCGCTGCGGAACATCAGCATTCACAGGTATAAGTTTGAATCCCCACTGATATTTGCCGGGAGGCAGAGCAGTCATAAATTCAAGATACAATGCACTTATGTCGCTGCTCGGGACAGAAACGATTCCTGCCTGATTCAAATCAGAAATTATTTCATAAAAAACCTGCTTGCTGACAGCACGGTATGGAAGCAATTCTTTGACTCTGACCATTTCCTGAAATTTATATTTGGTATTTTTCAAATAATAATCAGGTTCAATGCGGTAACGCAAATTCAAATCGCTGTTATTCAGCAGAACGATTGGAGTTCCCTCCTTGTCATTACGGGCAACAGTCATGGAAATTTTTTCAGTTTCCTTTGTGCCTTCAGGCGGTTCAAAGTCGGCATAAATTTTTTCAAATTGCGGAGTTCTGTAAATCTGTACGCCATTGCTTTTGGCGGTATTTTTGCTTGAGGTCAGAACAGGATTTGCAGTAAAACCGGCATACGCCATGGATGATATAACAGCAAAACTGGTTGTCGGATTGAAACTCTGTAATTCATAATTACCGCTTTTGACGCCTGCTCTTGCTTCGCGGCAGAGATTCATACGGAAAAGAGTTTTTTCCGATGGAACTATATTAAGTGAAGCAAAAGGTATTTCAAGAATTATTTCAAAACCGTCTTTCCCGGTTTTTGCTTCAGTTTTTATACCGCTGCAATTCCATTGGGAAGAAGAGTTTTTGGCATCATAAAGAGCATTGTTGACATTCACCACAAACTGATGGACATTGGAAGAATTTTTGGTTCCGTCAGCGATAAAAACTTCAATACAATCGTCCTGCCAGATAGCTCCGTCACGGTTGGTGTGGCGTTTTTTCAATTTTTCAACTGCATCGGTTTTGCAGAAAAAATGCAGTTTCAAATTATTGTTATTTGCAGAAATTTTAACTGTTGTCGGACATTCAGGATTTTTGGCGTCGATTGCTTTTTTAAGTTCAACAGTGTTTTCTTTTGACAGATTTATATATTTGAAATTTGCAGGCAGAGCAGCAGAGACAGGTGCGGCAGAACTTTTTTTGCGGCGCATACCGACCTGACGGTCTCCGTACATGCGGGTGATATAATTTTCAAGAAACGGAGAAACAGGATTGATGTGAACAGTATTGCAGAAATTCACGACTGCAACACCTTTGCCCATTACATCTTCACGGTAAAGAGCAGTCGGAAATCCCTGGGCGGTAAAAAGTTTCTGCCATTTTTTATCAAAAGTATTTCCGATGTGACCTCTTGAGGAGAGACGGAAAAAAGCATTGGGAGTTTTCGCCCATGCCGGAGCTTCAGGAGCGGGTTTGCTCTCTGCGCTTCTCTGCTTATTCGGGAATGCGCGGTACACTGTCGGCAAATTGATACCGGCAGAGGCGAAATACTTAAACATTGATTGCGGACGATTATTCATCCATGTCCATGACGGAATGGCGATATAAACACCGCCGCCGCGGGAGAAGAGATTATTGAATGCTTTTTGTACAGAAGCATCTTTGAAAACATTTTCACAATTTGCGATACCGCCGTATATAAGCACAAGTTTGGAATTGTCAATTGCTTCACAAATACGCAAAGCCTCCTGACGGTCAGGAGCTTTATCATGTTTGAAATATTTGACGATCAAACCGAACTGTTCAAGTTTAAGTTCACCTTTGCCGCCGATGACTGTCAGCATCGGAGCCGCTTCAAGACTCAGCATAAAGGCCAAAACAGGCAATAGAAATATTTTTTTCACAACAAAAATTCCTTTCAATTATTTTTTATTTCCGAAACAGGCAAATTTAACCAGATTTTCAAAGAATGGGGCAGCTTTTTTATCAAAAAGCATGGCACTGTAATTGACAATAATTGTCCCCTTGCCTTCCGGAATGGTAAAGATCATGCAGACAGGTTTTCCGTTATCAGCAGTCAAAATTGTTTTCCAACCTTTGGCGGGTTTCAAATTATTGCAGCCGGCAGAAGTCAAAGGATATGATGCATTGGGAGAAGTTGCCCAGCTGTTGGTAAATTCATCAGTGATTTTGCATTGGAAAAACTTTTTCGCACCGGCACCGCCGTATCCGGCAGGAAGTGCAATATTTTTGCCTGCAAAATATTTATAAAGCTCTTTCGGAGCATTTTTGACCCAAGTCCATGAAGGTATCCAGAGATAAAAAACACCGCCATTATCCAGAAATTTGTCCATTGTTGCTTTGCCTTTGGCTGAAGCAAAAAATGAATTGAGCGATGTTGAATAACCGGCACTGATAAAAAGTTTGGATCTGCTGATGGCATAACAGAATTTATCAAGTTCAGCATCTGTAAAAGCATTTTTCTGATAGAAAGTCTGACTTTTGACTCCGTATTTTGAAAAAGTCTGAACATGATTGCCGAGGACAGTTACACGATTTGAAGCGAAAACTCCGGACATTGCGAACATACAGAGGATAAATAAAAGTTTTTTCATTTCAATTTTCTCTTTCATTTTATATTGTTATAACATTTGAGCCATTCCTGAACTATAAGCCAGTGACCGGCATTAGTAGGATGAACACCGTCAACCATCCAGTATTCAAGGGGGGCTTTTTTCGCCGCTTCATTGAAAATATCCTGTAACGGAATAAATTGAGTTTTGTAGTCTTTGGCAATTTTACGGACAATATTGCCGCGCTCAGCGACATCTGCAAGCCAGAAATCTTTGACATAACCAAATGGAAGCACAAAAGGTTCCATTAAAATAAATTTCATATCCGGCTTGCTTTCAAGACACCAATCCAGCAGCATCCGGTAAAATTTATCAAAACGTTCCGCATCGACACCGTTTGCTTCGGAGTATTCATGCCCTAAATCATTGATACCGATCAGCAGAGATAAAATATCAGCTTTCAGATTGATGCAGTCTTTTTTCCAGCGTGCATAAAGGTCAACAATACGGTTGCCGCTGATGCCTCTGTTATAAATTTTCCAATCATTCTGCGGCTCTTCAGCCAGCAGTTTTGAGGCAATGATTCCTGCATAACCTGGACCGAGATCATACATGGGATAACCTGCGCCGCCGCATGATGCACGGCCGCAATCAGTGATCGAATCACCTTGAAAAAGTAATACTTTCCCCATAATAACTCCTTTCTTTACAATATTTATTTCAAATTCAAACTCATTTTTCTGATATTTTTGACGATCAGCTCACTGCATAAATCAATACCAAATTCATTAAGATGAACTCCGTCTGATTGCAGAAGTTCCGCTTCATGTCCGGCAGTAATTGCATATAAATCACTGACCATAAGATTTTTTTCACGGACAAAAGGCATTATGATCTCATTAATTTTTCTGATATGTCTGCTGTATTGACCGCATCCGCCTTCAACTGCAGAAGTGGTTGAAGCAAAGATAATGTTATTACAGTGTTTTTCAAGTTCCCGATAAATCAATTTCATATATTTCAAATACTCTTCCGGCTCAGTAAAGCTGCCGTCCGACTCATAAAGTTCAATACTGTCCCACAAACCATTGTTCCAATGTACAATATCAACTTCACCGCATTCACGGAAATAATCCTGCAGAAAAAAAAGTGTATGTTTGGCAAAACGGCAATTTTCAGCGGGAGCAACCACCTCAAAATCTTCACCGAGTTTCTGCCGTACAGCATTTTCATAATTCATACGGATGGAATCTCCGAGCAGCATGACCCGTATTCTGCCGTTTGAAGTTCTGCGTTTGTACTTTGCCGCAAGTTCTGCCGCCAACAGACAATTTGCAGCACAGCGTCCCCTGAGAGACTCGCAATCCGCCGCCCCCTGCAAACGGACAAAATCATATTCTGTCTTTTTGGCAATTTCACTGTTTTCAGCCAGAATCTGCGCCATTTTCAAAGCGGCACATTTGCCGTCATTGCAGATTGGCTTTACAAATTCAGCTCCAAGCAGATGACACACCGTCTCCGCTCCGTTGCAAGGGGTTGTATTTTTGAAAAAATTTTTTGCATCAGCAATATTCATCAGAACATTTTCTCCACAGTTTCAAGCAGTATTGAGGCATAAAAACGATGTCCGAAATCATTGGGATGATTGACTCCGTTGCCGCTCACAGCAAAAAATCCTTTGCGCCGCTGCAATTCTCCGTAAGCACGATACATGTCGCAAACTGCACAATCAGGATATTCAGAAACAAATTCAATGAGCCGCGCGGCAAATTCAGCATCTCTTCCGGGTTTGGTGCGTTCCCAATCCGGATTTCCGCTCATAGATGCAATAAAAAGGAATTCAGTCTGAGGATTTTTTTCTTTCATAATACGACGTATTTTTGAAAGTATATTTACAAATTCATCTGCATTCATACGGGAAAAATCATTCATCCCGTAAGCAATAATCATCAAATCCGGCGCATCCGCCGTCCATAAATCCTGTAAATCAAAAGCAGAATCACAACCGGAACCATTGACACCATGATTGCAAATTTCAACTTTCACTCCGTACTTCTTTTGCAATTCGAATCCGAACCAGTCAATATAAGGCGGCGAAAACGGTGCGAAATTGTGATAGCCTGAAGCATTCAACCCCTCACTGATACTGTCGCCGATGAGAGTTATTTTCAAATTTTTACGGTTGCGCAGGATGTTGCAGAATTGAGGCAGTTTTCCTTTTTGGCAATCAACAGGTAATAAATCAAAATCTTTTATCTCATAATCAACTTCAAACTGTGTTTTGGCAAAATAATCCAGATTGTCAAAACGCACAAAACGTCCTTTGGTGCCTCCGGCAAGAGCATTATAATTTTTCTCCGGCGGCAGGATAGCATGTTCTGTATCAGGGAAAATATCTTCTTCAGGAAAAAACGGCATAGAACTTCCTTTCAGGCGGCGGAAACGGTTATTTTTGAATTCAAAATCAACATTTTCAATATATTCTTTACCATTTACCGCATTATAAACACGCAAAATCTTTTCTGCTTGAAAACAGAGCGCTGCCTCTCCGGCTGTACCGATGAAAATACAGCTTTCACCATAAATTTTTTTTTGCTTGCGCCCGGGAAGATATTTGCTGTCCATTTATTTCTCCTGAGTACCGAAAACAGTGAAATCTATCAACCCTGCATGAATGCGGCTGGCGGCATTTTTCAATATTGAAATCCTGACCTTTTGGGCTTTGACAGGTGCAAATGTCACAAAATCAACATTGAGATCACGCCGGTTATCACTGCGGTCAACTGCAAAATCAAGCTGTTTTCCGTTTTTGTCAAAAAATTCTATTCTGTATTGGATCGCTTCCGGGAAAATATTGTTTTTAACATTCAGATTTTTTTCCGCCCAGATCATGCGTGCCGCACTGACGGAAAATTCTTCAGCAAGATCGACTTCAAGAAAAGGCGTTTTGTCCTCCGCTTCCGGAAACCAGCAGGTATGAGTATTTTCATCAACAGCCAGAAAAGGAAGCGCATTATCTTCAAAACTTGAAGCTTTGCATTTCTTGCTGAATGACAGCGGCAGAAGTCCGGCATCTCCTCCAATTATAAACTGCGGAGTCGATGTAACTTTGACATGAGGTGTCCCATCAGGAGCAAATTCAACTTTGTCCATGCCGACACGTCTTTCATAGCGGTGAACACGTCCGATACGGCAGGTATAAAACTGCCAGACCGAGCCTTCAGGCCCTTTGACCCAGCCGCCGTGTCCGGTACCGTTCACAATCCCGTGATTGCATTGAACCATGGGAGATGTCGGAGCTTTGAAAGGGCCGAGCGGAGATTCGCTTGACATATAACAACCGATGGCATAATTTCTGAAAACTGTTCCGCAACCGGCATATTGCAGATAATAGATATTGTTATGTTTGAACATTGCCACACCTTCATCCCAGCCGAAATCGGGATGTTCATTATATTCGCCGTAATGTTCCCAGGTATTTTCTCTTTTGTACTCAATAAGTTTGACCGGTTCACAAACCGCACAGTTCGGATGTTCCGGATCAAGTTCCACACCGAAAATTCCGATGTCATAAGGCGAACATCCCCAGTAGACATACAATTTGCCGTCATCGTCAACAAAAAGTGACGGATCAAGATACTCCGGCAGCAGTTCATTGCCGTGCATATCAAGCATTTCGCCAATAAGTTTGAAAGGACCGAGCGGAGTCGGCGCTTCAAAAATTTTGGTTTTCTTTTCCCGGAAAAGTACACTGGATGTCAACAGATATTTATTTCGGAATTTTATAACCGACGGAGCATAACCAAGATCACATTCAATATCAATTTTTTTGTATTCCCAGTTTACAAAATCTTTTGAAACAAAAGCCTGACTGACAGAGGGATACATATACCATACCCCGTTATCATAAAGCATTTCAGGATCGGAAACTTCACGGAAATCTCTGACTTTGCCGTTAAACATGGAAGGATCTGCATCAGCCATGCGGCAGCAGACCCCCAGACCGAGATCCGGCAGGGGAAGGGGATTGCAAAATATTTTTTCTCTCATATATTCAACCTTTCAAATGGATTCTGTGTTTACCCGGCAGCAATACAGTACCTTTGTAAAAAGCCTTTGTGCCTTCCGGAACAGTCAAATCAGCAATTCCGCATGAATAATTGACTTTTATTGCTCCGAAGGGTGTCGGATGTTTCAAATAAAAATACTGCAAATCCGCCGCATGCGGATCAAAAATAAAACTTCTGAAACCATATTCCACCGGACGGATACCGCCTATTTGACGCGGAATAATATTGGCTGGAGCCGCTCCCCACGCATGATTCCAGTCCTGATTGGGCTTGAATGAATCGTCCCATGCCTCCATTGAGATCGTTGCTCCTTTGGCAATCATATTGTACCAGCTGCGGATGTCTTTGGAAACGAGCAGATTTTTTGCATACTGTTCCATTCCATTCTGAAAACAGACGTCAAGCAGAAATTGAGAGGCATAAACAGAACATGCCATCCCCTTTTCTTCAATCAACGGACACTCTGCAATATTTCCAATCCCGGCAAGAAGAGCAAAAATCGAAGTATGCAATGAAGTGTGTGAACTGTCAGACGAATCAACAAAAATTCCGTTTTTCATCATTTTTGAACGGAGAAGTTTTTTTATTTTTTCCGCTTCAATCAAATATTTATCATCTCCGGCAAGTTCAGCCATGACCTGCAATGCACGGTATCTGTAACAATTCGGTACAAGATCAGTTTTGCCGAATTCATAATCATCACGTTCTGCAGGCGGCCAATCAACGATAACACGGATATTTGAATTTTCCTTTGTTTCCAGCAAGCCTTCATCATCAAGATAATCATAAAGCAGACACTTCTCAAGATGCGGTAATGCTTCCGGCAGAAAATCTGTATCCCCGGTATACAGGAGATAATCTTTGACCATCTGCGGCATCAGCAGAAACCATTCATACGGCCAGGTATGACAGTGGAAAAGATACTCCAGAGTGCGGCGCGGAATATTGCCGTCTGTACAGCAGCAGAACCAGCCGAGCTGATTGATATAGGCATCTCCCTCGTACGGCGCACGTTCACGCTCTCCGTCAATAAAAACACCGAAAGGTGCAGTAGCTTTCATGGAATATTTGCACATTTCCCAGACCTGATTCAATATTTCATCATTTGAAACAAAATCAGAATCTTCATCATTGAAACATTCAGGATAAAGCGGAGTGCGTTTTACTTCAATAACTTTACAGTCTCCGCAAACTTCTGCATAACGTACCGGAGCGATTTCCACCTCAAACGGTGATTTCAGACCTCTCGGCAATCCTGCGGGAGCATTATGCGGAGCGAAAACAAAACGCACATTTTCAATACCGCCATGCAAAATTATTTCATTGGTTTGAAAAATTTTTGAGCCGCCTGGATTGCGGTCGATCCTGCCGTCTTTGACACATTCTCCGACAGCAAGTTCAATTTTTGTTCCTGCACTTCCTTCAAGCATAAAATCTATTATGCTCCATGCATCAAGTTTGAAATCTTCAAAATAATACATAAGCTGCCATTGATCACTTTGTAAAACATGTATTGATGTCCGCAGGATATTCCGCTCCGGCGGGAATAAGAGCATTGGTAACAGAAGAATTTTGTTTTTTGATAGAGCTTATGTGACCGTCAAGAAATGTGACATTTACAAAATTGTTATGTCTTCCGTGAGGGACAGCTTCGCTGGCATTCGGTTCTTTTTTTACGATAGACAGGAAATAACCGCCTTCCATAGCATTATTTACGGTATCGGTCATATAATATTTTATTGAAGGATTGTAAACATGAGCCATTTTTTTGATGGCATTGGTACCGCTGCCGGTTCTCGGATTGGCAAAATATGTTCCATTTGTGATTCCATAACTTACACGTCCATATCCGAGCAGAGCCGTGGTGGATGCTGTTTTTCTCAAAGTCGGACAGAAGAGGATTTTTGCATCTCCTGAAGCAGTTATTTCACCCTGTTTGAAAAGAGACGGGATATATCCGAACTGATTGAGAATCCAGAAATAAGCATCAGTTTTTTCACCCCAGGACCAACCGGCGGCAACCGGACTGTTTGCCCATGCCATATCTGCAGGAAGGATATAATCATCAAAATCATTGCCGTACATTGCTGTTCCGAGATTGAGTTGTTTGAGATTGCTGACACAGGTTGCACTTCTGGCACGTTCACGGGCGGAATTCAGTGCTGGCAGCAGCATTCCGGCAAGGATTGCGATAATTGCAATACTTTCACGCTCAAAAAACTCATTTTTTCTGCTGTTTTCTGCCATTTGAGTATTTTCTTTTTTTAGAGAAAGTACATTACAATCAAAAACGAGATGTTACCTTGTTTTGAAAATTACTTCAAACAAGATTAGACTTTGTTTTATTATAACAAA
>JAFVPG010000220.1 GCA_017505415.1 Lentisphaeria bacterium
AGTACACAACCTTTTGAATTACTTTTGAAATTACCTCTTATCATCATAAAATATGATCAGAAAGATTATTAATGATTTCTACAGTATCTTTGTTATAAATATCAGATGAGCTTATTACTTTCTGCCACTTCCCTGAAGGTTCGGTATACGGGTCGGCAAGCTGACGTACTCCGTCATATATGGCAAGAGAAATTTGCAATTCTCCCCCTGTTGGCAGCAGACAGCTGTAAATCTCTGCAATTTTAGACAATGCACTTTCCAGACTGCTGCGCAAATTCTCAAAATCACCATTTGCACTCCTGGGAGTTTGCACCAGCAATTCAAAAAGTCCGCTCCTCGACAACTGCCACATGCGAAACTCATTATCCGGCATTGACCGCAATGATGTGTTGGTAAAATATGCACTCCGCACATCTCTGGCAGTCAATAAATTTCCGGGAAGAAATGAATTTTCAGCCGCCTTATTTACCGCAGAACGCAGCTCTTCAAGTTCAAATTTCTGTTGGTCATAACTCCATAAAGGACGGATTTGCAGTTCAATGACACTTGAGCCGAAACCATTCTGATTTTGTTTGCGGCGGATAAAATATCCGCGCGAATATGCCGCATCGTCTTCAAAATAACGGGTACTTTCATCTTCTGTGTGAGGTATTTTTTCATCAGCAAGCACACTGCGGAGGAATTCAGCCAGCTGCGCCTTCTGCCCCTGCAATGCCCGTTTTATCAGCCCATGCAGTTCAGTGACACGATACGCCGGACGGCTCGCCGCCTCCTGCGTGCGTATATAAAATACCCCCTGCTGCAATTCAGGCGAAACTCCGGATGCACATACATGCGGCATTACTGCAAAAGGACGTACTTTGATTATCGCATAACGTTTGCCGTCTACCAACGGCCGCTCTATCACAAAATCAATCGGCGGTTCAATGAGATGATTTATGACCGGACCGACACTTGACGGATCAAATGAATGTGCTTCTGCGGCATTAAGTCCGGTATAAACCGATGGATGCCCCCCCGCATCTTCTCCAACTCCGATGACGATATGACCGCCGTGTGTATTGGCAAGAGCCGCCATGTGACGGGCGATTTTCGCCTGTCCGGACTTGCCTATTGCCCGGAAATCCATAGGACCTTTGTAATCAAGGATTTCAGATTCAACGCCACGTTTGACCAACTCTTCAAAATTGTCTGTATTTTCATCCATAAATAAATCTCCCTGTCAAAAAAATATATCATGTAAATACAAAATACAAGAATTTTTGCTTAAAAAAAACAGAAATTATTCGCATTTTGATATTTTTGCATGGCTTTGCGGAAATAAAATATCATTATCACTGATATTAATATCCACGATACCGGATAGGACAATATCAGCACCGCCATTGAATGAAAATATTTGAAAATCGTAACCACCCAGACGATACGGAATATACACGCTCCGAAAATCATTACTATCGTCGGTCCCAGAGAATAACCAAGTCCGCGCATTGCTCCGACAAAAATTTCCATCAATCCGCCGAAAAAGACCAGCGGCATAAAAACTTTGTACCGCAGAATTCCCCAGCGTATAACTTCAGGATTTTTATTGAAAAATGTCAGAGTTTCATAATTAAAAATCCATATCAACAATGTTCCTGCAATTGCAAATGCAGTACAGTAATATACACAATATTTAACGCTTTCAACAATTCTTTTGTACTGCCTCCCCCCCAGATTCTGACCGGCAAAACTTACTGCCGTCTGCGAAAATGCCCCGAATGCAACAAAGAAAAATCCTTCCCACTGTCCCGCCGCCGTATTGCCGGCAATCGCCTCCGAACCGAATGAATTTATGGAAGACTGAATCAGCATACTTGAAATGGAAAAACACGCCCCCTGAAAACCTGCAGGTACACCGATACGGATAATCTCCTTGAGACTCTCCCCATAAATATGCAGTTTTTTCCAATAAAAACGGCAGCCTCCGTGCATTTTGGTCAGCACTTTCAATATCAATCCAGCCGCTATCGCCTGCGAAATAACCGTCGCCAGAGCAACTCCGCCGACATCCATTCCGCAGCAAATCACAAAAAAAAGATTGAGAATAATATTGACAATGCCGCTTATTATCAGAAAATAAAACGGTCTTTTTGTGTCTCCCGCCGCACGCAAAACCGCACTGCCGAAGTTGTAAAGCATTACCACCGGCATACCGGCAAAATATATTTGCATGTACAAAGTTGACATATCAATAACTTCATCAGGCGTATCCATAAGTTTAAGAAAAAACCTCGAAAAACATATTCCGATAAACGCCAGGAAAGCGCCTCCTGCCAGCGATACTGCAATAGATGTATGCACAACTTTTGAGGTATTTTTACGATTTTTCTCTCCGAGACAGCGGGCAGTTATAACATTTGTTGCAACAGACATCCCGATAAAAATATTTATCATCAGCCATGTCAGAGCCGCCGTCGCTCCGACTGCCGCCAGCGCATGATGTGAAGCAAAACGCCCGACTACCATCAAATCCGCCGAATGAAACAGCACTTGCAGCAACCCTGAAAAAACCAGAGGTACTGCAAAAACAAGAACCTGCCGTGCCAGATTTCCATGGCACATGTCCATTTGATATTTAGACACAGCCATTTAACACACCATATTTTCCCGCGGGTATTTTTTAAGCAGATACCACAGATAAATACCAGCAGCAACTGCCACTATCAGC
>JAFVPG010000221.1 GCA_017505415.1 Lentisphaeria bacterium
TTGGGGCCGCTTTTGGCGATCGGGGTATCCTGCCGGGTGACGGCACACTCCAATTGACAGATCCGCAGATCGCTCTTTATGAAATAGGGTTTTATGAGAGAAGCGATCTCCTCTGCTCTGACAGCAACATCATCGGCATTGATTTCCCTCGGGGAAAAGTCCCCGGTGAAAATGGTTGAAACGGTTTCTCCGGCAGGTTCACGCCATTTGATCAATTTCATTTTTCCTCCTGTGACAGCTGTCCGGATCATTTATCATCCTTTTGTACATTTCCGCACTACTGTCCGGTAAAAATTACCGGAGTTGATTGAAATTGTCGGGACTCGTTATATATTAAAAACGCTCAAATCTTTAATATTTAACACGAAAGTCCCGAACGATGTATTACAATAGCATATATTCTCAACTTTTCAACTTCATCCCCAGATATCGTTTTGAGAAAATCGTAAAAAAGTCCGGCGGAGACCGATATTGCAATCTCTTGAAATTTTTTCTGTTGCCGAAGCAGTTGCTCAATACGATGCCGCTCTGTTTTGGTTAGATGCCCCATGGTTTTCTCCATAAAATTTGTCATAGTAAACGCACCCCCTCCCGGGAGGGGGAATAACCATGACTTTTATGATAGCACATCTATAACCAATATTTCAATTTGTCAGACTAAATGCACAATTACTGTTTGTCATAGTAAACGCACACTGCTATCAAAAAGAGCGTGCGTTTACTTTTACAATCGTCACACCTTTTTTTTTGACTTTTTTTTCTTCCGAAGGTTGACAAAAATATTTTTCAGGTGTATTTTAAAGGTATAATCAAGTATAATCAAAAAATAATCAAAGGTAGAATCAGGAAACATATATGTTGAAAATAGAGATATGCAAACAAGCCGATACCCCTGTTTATTTGCAGTTGCGGGATTCGTTGAAAAAGTTGATCGAGGAAAAACAGTTTCAACCGTTGAGCAAACTTCCTAATGTCACCGAAATTGCCGAGGCTGCAGGAGTCAGCATTCGTACAGCTGATCTTGCTTTGCAGGAATTGGTTAGTGACGGGATTTGCTTCCGCCGTCCCAAAAAAGGAACTTTTGTCGGTGAAGAACCCTGTTTCAAACAGCCCATTTGCGGAGTGTGGAGCAACTTCAGTACGAATCAGCCGCAAACATATCCGATGCATCACTATTTCTATTCAGGGATCGCAGAAACAGCCAAAAATATTGGCGTTGAAACAGTGATCATGACGGGGGATACAAAAAAGTTGATGCAGCGTTACGAACAATCTAAAGAATTTGATTTCCGTGGAGTAATTGTTTTTGATTTCGATAAATTTGACAGTATTTCTGCTTTGGCGAAGGAGTTTCCGGAGAAAAAATTCTTCTATCTCAACTACCTTTCAGACAAATTAAAATCGATGCCTGAAAATATGTATGCCATTATCAACGATGACTTTGCCGGAGCATATCATCTGGTTGAACATGCGATTTCCAAACAGGCTGAAAAATTCATGATCCTCAGTCAGAAACTGCCACTTGGCGACTGCACATATCAGGAGCGTATTCGCGGATTTTGCCAAGGCATCAATGATTACTCTGCCTCTTTGCTGAAAGATGCAGTGATTGAAGTGGAGTGTGCCCATAACGGCAAGCAGCAGGCTGAATATGCTTTTCTGGCAGTAAAAAAAGCTCTCCGTTCAGGAGGAATCCCGGATGCAATACTCTGTACCAATGATTCGCTTGCGTTGGGAGCATTGCGGGCGGCTCAATCGGAAAAAGCAGACATTCAGATTCTCGGCTATGACGGAATTTTCCGCAACTTGTTCGGCGACTACTATTTCACCACCACACAGGTTGGATTTTACGAAATGGCAGAACAGGCCCTTTTGCTTATGAATGACAAAATTAAAGCTGACAGTAATATAATCAAATTGGTACCGCAACTTCAGACGGTCAATGCAGAAGGAGCCATGTATGCTTAAAATCAAACGTTACGGGGGAAATCCAATTTTGCGACCCCGTTCCGAATTTCAATGGAGAGGTTCAGCCCGCAATCCGGGAGTTGTTTATGATGGTGAAAAATTCCATATGCTTTTTACAGCAGACCCGAATCCGGCTGATGGTATTATTCGCCTCGGTTATGCGTGGAGTAAAGACGGATATCATTTTGAAGAAAATGAAACTCCATGGATGGATGGAGATATAAATCCCGGAACGTTTGATCATGCAGGTTGCGAAGATGCCAGAATAACATATCTTGAGGGGAAATATGTCATCGCCTATGCCGGACGGGCAATAAATATGAATGATTTTGCATCGGGGGTACGGGTCCCCGGACCTGACGGCAATCTGAATCCGACCTGGTTTGATGAATATCGTCGTGTCGGGTTGGCAGTGACCCATGACTTCAAAACGTTTGAAAAACTTGGTCCCATTACCAGTGAACATATTTCTGATGCCAATGTGGCATTATTTCCCGAAAAAATCAATGGTAAATATGCAATGCTTCACCGTCCTACCGCGTTTATTCCATGGACATTGCCATTGCATTATCATCCCGGCTGCATCTGGTTGGCATTTTCCGGCAAACTTGATTTCTGGAGTACTAATAAACGTGAAATGGGTTGGAATATGATCGACGGCGAAGATATAATGGATGAGGTACTTTTACTTGCACCGCAGCAGAAGTGGGAAGAGATGAAAGTTGGTGGTTCAGGTGTGCCTATTCCTACCGATGACGGCTGGCTGATGACATACCATGGCGTAGACCGCATGGGAAAATATTATGTCGGCTTGGCACTGCTTGACCGGGAAGATCCGACCAAAGTGATCGCCCGCACTCCCGATCCCGTCTTTTCCCCGGAAATGGATTATGAAGTCAATGAAGTTGGATTGCATTGTGTATTCCCGTGTGCCAATGTTGTTATTGGCGATAATGTGATGATGTATTATGGTTGCGGAGATGTATATACCGGACTTGCGGAGTTTTCACTCAAAGAAGCATTGATCCATGTGAAAAAATATGCAAAGTAATATTTTTATCAGAAAATAACACACCTGTACTTACGGTGTTTTACAAGATATCAGTTCTCAATACAATAGCACAAGGATTAAAAAATGAAAAAACGCCACCTTTTTACTCTGATCGAATTGCTCGTAGTCATTGCGATAATTGCAATTTTGGCAGCAATATTGCTTCCAGCTCTGCAGCAAGCCCGGGAACGCGGCAGACAAGTCTCCTGTACCAGCAACATGCGTCAGTTTGGAATGGAAGTTCAGCTTTATTCAGACAATAATGACGGAGCTTTCCCTACTGTCATCGGTTGGGATAAACAGAAAAAAGAAAATGTCACATGGTATAAAGTATTGATGAATGCCGGATATATTAAAGACTTTTATTATTCTGATAACGCAGAAAAAAATTACGGTTATAAAATGTATAAGTGCCCATCTGATATTGTTACGGAAGGTGTGAGAACATGGAACTTCGGACTTAATTACTATACATTTTATCCACCTAAAGAAGAAATAATATGCCGCAAATTGGGATCCATAAAAAATCCAACTTCACGCATGTGGTTCAGCGAAGCAGGCAACGGTGCAAACTTGTATTACATAAATGCTGCCGACAGACCGTTTGAATTTCGCCATTCCGGCGGTTGCAATGCGTTGATGGTAGATGGACATGTTGAGCATTTCAAGGAAAAAGCCATTCCTGATTCTCCTGAAAACTATGAAGATCTCAATGCTGATCCATTCTGGGGCAGTGTTCACAATTAAGTTTATGAAGATAGTAAATATATAAAATTATCCATCTGTATTTTGATCTGTTTTACGAGCCATATTTGTATATTTTTACCGGGCAGTAATGATAAGAATGAATGATTTCACTGAAAATATCCGTCAGAAAATGATTGCTGAACGTTTCAGTATCTGGCGTAATTTTCTGCTTGATCTGGAAATGACGGCGGAGAAACATACTGTCGTCCGTTTTCCGAATTGTGCAAGCTATATATTTTCGACAGCCAATATTTTTTGGCTGGTTGATCCGTCATTCAATTATTTTGACTGCAAGGAAGATGATATTGAACTAAATGAGATAGCCTCTCTTATAAATCAGAAAATATCTTTTGCGGTAATAACTCATCTGCATCCGGATCATTGTCAGTCTCAGTTGGTGAAAAAAATTGACGATCCTTCATTCCGCTGGATTGTTTCAAGTCGTTTTGCCGATGAATTCAACTATCGCTACGGTGTCGGCTTTGACCAAATGATAATTCTCAAAGATGGAGAAAGTACAGTATTGCATGATATCAGGATCACTGCTGAATGCGGCTATCACAATGAAGCCGGCAAAACGGGATATCCTTCTTGTTCATACAACATTGAACTGCCTGACGGAATAAAAATTTTCATGCCTGCCGATATCCGCGATTTCAGTGCCGGTATTCCGGATATGAGTGAGGTTGATTATACATTCGGACATATTTTTCTCGGACGTGACGATGCAAATGGCAAAGATTTTTCACAGCTGTATGATTTTGTTGATTTTATCACTCGGAGAAAATGCGGTTCGGTAATTTTGACTCATTTATATGAACTTGGCAGACTGTCGCATGATTTATGGACGTACCGTCACGCAGTTATGGCAGAAGCTGAAATCAGGAAAAAAGATCCGGAAATAAAAGTTTATATACCACACTTCGGAGAAGCTTTGCATTTGTGCGGTAAAATTGAAAAATATCCTGCTGTATTCAAAAAATGGAGCAAAAAAGAGCAGGATGAATTTCTTGCCAATCTTGGAATTTCTGTAAAAAAAGAGCATGAATTATATATGGAGCGTGCCATCGCAGAAAATATTCCAGTAGTGGAATGGAACTGCATTGCAGTTCGGAAGGTTGCTCCAGGATTGCGTATGGAACAGCTGAAAAAATGGCGAAAAGCCGGAGGAAGGCTGCTTTCGATGCACATGCCGGATATGTTCTTTGAAAATGATGCGGATGCGGAAAAACTTTTTGCTGAAACATTGCAGACGGTCATTGATGCGGAATGTAACAGGGTGACAATTCATGTACCACGCATCCCGTTGGAGCAAATGGAGCATGATTTGGATAAAATTGCGGAAATTTATGCAGAAAAACTGCATGTGCTTATTGATAATAAAATTGCAGTCGGTATTGAAAATCTGCACATGAAACCTCATTATCAGCCTGATATGACCAGACCTTTCGGATTTATTCCGGAGGAATGTATTACCTTTGTTGAGAAATTGCGTGAATTAACTGGTTCTCTTCTTTGGGGTTGTCATTTTGACAGCGGTCATGCATATTCAAATTATCCGTATTCAGAGAAATATGATACTGCCAAATGGCTTGAAATGTGTGGAAACTATTTGAATGGATTGCACTTGCATCAGTTTGAGTGTATGGTTACTCCCGGAAAAAATCATCTTTCCGGACATACACACATTTGCTCCGGCAATACGGGGCATCCAAATATGTATTGGATTTTTGAGGCATGGCAAAACGGTATTTTTCATGCCCCGATGATTCTTGAAATTCATAACGGCAGGGAGAGTAATCCCTTTTCTTCATTGCAGAGAATAAAAAGAATGATAGAATTATGAAAAAAATTCCTTTGACATATTTTTTTGATTTTTCTGCGGCAGATGATAAAAGACGCCGTACTGTTCTGCATGAATTTTCTATCGCCGGAGCGGAAAATATTGTGCTTTCTCCGTACTTTATCAATGCTGTACGCAATGATTGCAAGATGCAGGATATTTTTTTGAAAGAATTGGAATTTGAGGGATTGAATTTTTTGGATGCACATTCGCCTTGCGGCAGAAATATTGATTTGAATTGTCCGGATGAAAAGATGCGTAAAAAATCAGTTGAGCTGCATTCTGATTCTTTGCGTATTGCCTCTGACATGGGGGTAAAAACAGTGACGATACATGTTGGTACAGATTGTTTTTTCCCTGAAATCAGCGGCGATAAACATTTGGAAAATATCCGCTTGATGTTGGAAAAACTGCTTCCTGTTGCTGAAAAATATCGGGTGGCAATATGTGTTGAAAATATTTGGTCGCCGTGTAATTCTCCTGACTCGCTGCTTTATCTGAAAAGTTGCTTTGACAGTGAATACCTTGGATTCTGTTATGATTCCGGTCATGCAAATTTGATGGATAAAGGCAGATATTTCATGGAGTGCAATGCCGCAGATTGCTGGCGTTTGGCTGGCACTGACCCCCGTTGGGAAAATGCTGCACTGGAAAAAATGCTTCCCCATGTCATAACCTGTCATTTACATGATAACGATGGTTTTTCTGATACTCACAGCGGTATCGGGATGGGAAGTGTCGATTTCAACCATATCATCTCTCTGCTTTATTCCGCTCCGAAATTACAATGTGTGCAGAGTGAAGTAAAATCCGATATACACAATATTCCGGTCAAAAAACTTTGTTCTGATCTCCAGGCTGCAATTGCAGTAAAAAATATTCATTGACAGTTTTTTTGCAGAACCTTCAAAAAAGGGGATTCTGTGAAAATATGTAAATATGTTCACCCATCAAATTTATGAAAGGTTGGTACAATGAGAAAAAAATTCAAGTATTTGAAAAAAAAGGCAGTCATTTTGGTTGTAATGCTGACTGCAGTTTCAGCATTCGGGATGCCAAAAAATCTTTTGAAAAACGCCGGATTTGAAGAGCAATCTCCTAAAACAAACTTTCCTGCATTTTGGGCAAAATCATCTGCATACAAAGGCGATTTCACGATAATTTCCGATGCATTAGAGGCGTATCGCGGATCCTGTGCCGTAAAGGTAGAAAGTTCTGGAAAAGATGCAGCTTTCCGTTTTAAGGATGAATTGAGGTTGAATAAAAAAAGAGAAATAACCGTTTCCGTGTGGGCAAAAGGTAACGGTAATTTCTCGGTTTACTGTTATTTGTACGGCAAAAGAGATTTTCTCGGTTCGGTAAAAACAGAATTGGCAGAAGTAAATTCAGATCAATGGAAAAAATATGAATTTTCAATGACAATACCTGTCGAATACGGCACCCCTCCGGTGAAAACAGTTTCTTTCTCTCCGGCTTTTCATGTTAGAAAAGGTACTGTTTATTTTGATGAAGCCGCCGTGCAGGTCGTTGATAAGGATAAAAAAGAAACTGCTGATCAGCAAACAAATAATATTAAACCAACAGAGCTGTTATCTCCATACATCCGAATCCCTCAAATCGCAAAAGCTCCTGTTATTGATGGAAAACTTGAAAAAAATGAATGGGAAAACGCTGCTGCAATTACCGGTTTTCTTACCCAGGGCGTAGGAAAATTATCTCCGCAACAATCCATTATATATATTTCATACGACGAAAAAAATCTTTATTTTGCTTTGAAAAGTACCGTGATCGGACTCTTTAAAAAAGGAACAGCCGGTCGGGACAATATCAAGATAAATGGTGAAGCTTTTGAAATCTGGATCAGTCCGCAGGAAAAACAGTGGTTTCAATTTTTAGGAGTTCCTGCCGGAGGATTTATTGATGTCAGTTATACCGATGATATCAAATGGAACGGAAATATAAAATATGCATCTCTTTTTGAGGATTCCGGAGAAACTGCCGGAGGCATCCTTACATTCAACAAGACCTTTTGGACCGCTGAAGTTGTAATCCCATTGAACGATATTGGGTTCTCTGCTCCCCCGCCGGCAGGAACTGTCTGGAGAATGAATTTTTGCCGGGATCTTGCTGAAATAAAAGGCAAAAATCGTAATGTGGAACAGTGGACCAGCTGGTCTCCCACAAAAAATCATTTTACAGATACCAGCTTTTTCGGATATGTTGAATTCGGCGGCAATTCCCCCGCTGTACAGTTATCCGGTTTCGGAGATCCGTTAAATGGATTGATCAACGTAAATGGTACTGTTAATACCCCCAAAACAGAAAACATTAAATTATCGTCAACAATTAAAGTATTGGATACCGGGAAAATATTGGTTGAAAAAGATATGCTTCTTTCCTCTAAA
>JAFVPG010000222.1 GCA_017505415.1 Lentisphaeria bacterium
AGCGAAGCGCAGGCGCTGTAATCAGCCGGCGGGCTTCAAACAACGGAAGAATTTGAAAGGAGAAAAGTTTTTCTTTGTTACTTTCTTTTTGCAAAAAGAAAGTAAGCCATGCAAGACATGTCAAGGCGGTTTGCCTTACGCATCTGCGGACAAAAGTAAAATTTCACCCCTTAACAGAAAGGATAAAAAATGAAAAACACCCTCAAACAACATGACATAATCAATATTATAGGAAGTTGTTTCACTCTCATTGAACTTTTGGTAGTGATTGCGATTATTGCGATTCTTGCCGGTATGCTTTTGCCGTCGCTCAACAAGGCTCGTGAACGTGCCAGAATTACGCAGTGTATGAATAACTGCAAAAGTATGACACAGATTATTTATTTTTATTCTGATGATTTTAATGGTTTTGCTCCTGCAACTGCATACGGAAATTTCGGTTCAGGCAATAAAACATGGGTTGCGCATCTTACTGCCAGCGGTCATGTTAAAAATACGGTACAGCCTTACATGAAGTGTCCTGCTTTGCCGAAAGAATATCATAATGATTTTGCTTATGGTTTTACGATGGCAATGGCTTTTACGGCAGAAGCGTGGGAGAAAAAACCTGCACTTCGCGGAGAAAAAAGTATTTGGCGTATGGCATATTCAAATGCTTATGTCTATATGGACAGTATTTCTTCTCCTTCCTCAACTCTTATGCTGGGTGATGGCGGTCCGAAAGAAAACGGCGGTGGTTCAAACTGGTATAAATTTCCATTGAATGAAAAAGCGCGAGACTTGCCTTATCAGCTCCGTCACAATAATGGTCTCAATGGTGCATTTTGGGATGGTCATGCAGAGTGGATGGCAAAAAATAAAGTAAACTGGTTTGAGGCTTCTCCATTTTATTTCAATTCACTTAAATTTCCGTGGTATTGATATATGGAGGTTGAATGATGAAAAGAATAGTTTTTTTGATTTGTTTTATATTTGTTGCAAGTGCTTTTGCCGGAATTGTGGCAACTGCTGATAATGCAAATAAATTTACGAAAATGGCGGAAGCCGATCTGGTTGCTTTCCTATCTCAAATCAGTGGTCAAAAATGGTCTGCTGTACCTGAAAAGAATTTGAAAAAATCAGATGAAAAAGTAATTTATCTCGGCGATACTGATTTTGCACGTTCAAAAAATATCAAAACTTCAGATTTTGCCGATGAAGAATGGTGTATTCGCTCATTTTCTGACGGTATGGTAATAACCGGCGGTCAGCCGATCGGAGCTTTTTACGGAGCATGTGATTTGCTGAATAAAATCGGGGTGCGTTTCCTGACTCCTGATGAAACTTATGTTCCGCAGATAAAAAATTTCAAACTGCCCGATTTGAATATCCGCCAAAAGCCCTCTTTTGAATCCCGTTTGATTTATGATTCAATGCCGCATACTCTTTACAGTAATAAATTGCCCAAAAATGAATGGGAAAAGTATTTTACTCATCGTCTCCGTACCGGCAATAACGGTTCTCAATCGCACCGCAATCCTGCGCCTTATGTCGGAGAATATATGCGCCGGACTGTCGGGTCGATTTCCCATACTTATGTATATTATGTTAATTTCAAGGATTATTTTGATAAACATCCTGAATATTACACTATGGATCAGAATGGTAAACGTGTTAAATCTCAACTTTGTTTCAGCAACCGGAAGGTTTGGGATGTAATGCTTGAAAATTTGCGTAAGTTTATCAAGCGGGACCGCATGAAATCCGTTCATGGACTCGGCGTTCACAGTTATGTTCTTGACAAAGCTCCGACTGTTTATATGATTTCGCAGATGGACGGCTCAAATAATCTCTGTTTCTGTCCCGAATGTAAAAAAATTGCTGAAGTTGACGGTGACGCAGGTTTGCAGCTCAGATGTCTCAATTATGTGGCAAAAGAAATTGCCAAAGAGTATCCGGATATAAAAATTGCCACTCTTGCATATTGCAGTACTGATACTGTCCCCAAAATAACCAAACCTGAAAAAAACATTATTTTCCAGTTTTGCGATCTCTATGTTTCCAGTGATTGTTACCGCCCGATAAATTCAGTATATAACAAAACACAGCAGAAAAAACTTGATGAATGGATAAAATTTGCTCCGGGGCAGATAGCAATTTATGATTATTGGAACATGGGCGGAAAAAATTATTTCAATCCGCCCCGTCAGGAGGTTTGTATTGACGGCATTATCGGTGATTTAAAATATTATCACAAAAATAATATCAAACTTTTCTTTACTGAAGGTGAACGTGACTTCTCTGTGCCGCAGCCGTTTTTTGAAATGCATTATTATGTCGCATCTGCATTGCTTATGGATATTAATGCAGATACTGAAAAACTCATGGATGAATATGTCAGATATTATTACGGCGAGAAAGCATATCCCATTGTCAAAGTATATTTGCAGAATATCCGCAAAGGTGTTGCTGAACATCCGTCAAAACAGGCGACAATGCTTGTAAACCGTTGGCAATTCTGTACTCCTGAATTTCTTTATAATTCTTATATGCAACTCAAAAAAGCAGAAAAACTTTCCACCGGAACACGCTATCAGAAACGTATTCAGGAATTGATTCTGCCGATTCTCTGGGAAGTATTTTTCTACCGCAAAGGTTCATTGGAAATTTTTACAAAAAACAATCTTTCACTTGATGTATTGAAAAAAGAGTGCTTCAACGGTGTCTCCGATTACATCAGAAAACTCGGCGGTGTCAATGCTGAAAAACAGATAGCTGAAATGACCCGCAAATTTGAATATATGTTCATTGATATTCCGATAGATGATAAATTCAAAGGTTATTCTGTTAATGATATAAAAGTTTTCGGCTATCCGCACTGCAAAGAGAAAAAGCCTGATATAAATATCGTTGTAGACGATCCTGATTCTCCTGTCGGCAAAGCTGTCAAAGCCAAAGGCGTTAAAACTACACAGCATGGTGTTAAAGCCAAAGATGGCTGGGTATGGGCTTCACTTTTTGCCATCCATGACGGCAGAATCCCGCGCGGCACTGTCGCTTACCGTGTGAAAAAGATTCCGCAGGATGAAAAATATCATTGGTACAAAATGCCGCAGCCTCTGAATTGTGTTCAGGGATTTATTCCGTTCTGGGGGCTTTACGGATTTTTGAATATGGATTTGAGCACGCTTTACCGTTATGTTGACGGTCGTGAAGATATGAATATCTGGGATATTTATTTTTCAGTTAAATTCACCGGACCCGCATGGGTAAAAGGTTCGACTAAAGAAAATGCTGTATGGCTTGACCGTATCGTTGCTGTCTGGCATTACGCAAAACCTGAAACAAAATAATCTTAAAAGAAAGGATTTTTATGAAAAAATTTTTATTTACAGTTGTTGCCGCCGCATTGAGCATCGGCGCATTCGCCGCAGAAATCAAGCTTAACAAAAAAGTTATTGACCGCAAAAGTCATAAACTTTACCGTTATGATATTTCAGGATTCAAATACAAACAATCATTCAATTATATTGTTTTTTCCAAAAAAGACGGAACTGAAACTCTTGCCAATAATTCCGGTAATGTTTGCGGTTTGACTTACGGCTGGTTCGGTTCCGGAATGATTTCCGCTGTTGCAAACAACAAAGTCCAGCTGTTGGCACAGCCGCCGAAAATCGAAGAAGGCAAAGATTCTATCAAATTCAACTTTGACGGCAAAGGTTTCAAAAGTGAATTGACTTTCAAATTTGTTCCTGATTCGGATCTTGTTATCGGCAAATTGAAAGTTGAACCTGCTGCCGCTCTCCGCAAACTCGTTGTTAATTTCTTTTCAGTTCCCGGACATAACGGCAATACTATTGAAGGCAAAAAGCCTTTTAACCGTTACTTTGCCACAGCTCTGCGCCGTGCAAAACTTGAAAATGGAAAATCTGTCGTTATTGACAAGGATAAAGAAAACTGGTTTTCTCTTTTTGATGAATACAATGACGGTACCGGTTCCGGCGTATTGCTTTATGCCCCTGATAAAGTAAAAAGTGTCAAAATTACTGCCGGCGGCAGATTGGTAGTTGTCAATGCAGAACTTCCTGCCAAACAGAATGAATTTGATTTTGTTCTTCGTGGTATTCCAACCTCATATCTTGACGAAGATGAAGTCATTGAAGATATGAAGAAAAATGCTGCAGATATATTGAAAAATATTTCTGCAAAATAATTGGGGTTGAGTACTGAATAATGATTGATTTCACTCAGGGAAACAGTCATTATTCAGCGGTTCAGTTATTGTTGGGGTATTGCTGTATTTTTGCTTTTGCAAGAGGCGATACCCCCTTATTTTTCGAAATTGCTGAAATCCCATGAGGAAGGGACTGAATCACGCAGAATGAGAGTCGGCTGCTGATCGATTATATCGGGGAGGGGAGATTGGTCGAGGATATGGTCGAGAAGTTTTGCGGCATTTTTTTCCCGAGAGAGGGAGATTGAACTCAATGGAATTTTCGCATAAGGGGCAAAGGGGGCGTTGTTGAAGCCGATCACAGCGACGTCCTGCGGGATTTGTATTTTGTTTTGCAGGAGATATTCCATAACGCCTATTGCCAGACTGTCATTGCGGAGCAGGAGGGTGCGGCATTGATTTTTCCGGATTTTTTTCATGACTTCGGGACCGATTTTTTCAAAGCCGAACTGAAAAAGATTTTTGATTTCTTCCACCTGATAAAATATGGTATCGTTTTTTGCCGGAGCGGTCTGTCCTGCTTCCAATGCGGTTACCATGGTTACCGGACCGTAATTTGATTTTTCAAGAAAAAGTTTGAGTTTTCTGTAATACTTGTCACGGTCAAAGCCGATTTTTTTAAGAACGGCAGGATTGTGACAGTCACTGCTGTCGAAATAATAGTTCGCGGCGTAGAGGCGCACTTCAGGCAGTTTACTGAAATCTATCTGCTTCAAATCGTCTCCGCGCAGATACCCGATTATGATGAAATCTGTAATTCCGAGTCCGACTCCGTTGGTCAGAGCTTCTTTCAAACGGTTGCCGGAGGCGTACAGTATGGAAAAATCACATTTATTGCGGAGGTTAAGCTCTTCAAGCATATAATTCAGCAAGGATTGTGATGAGGTCATGGAACTGTCATTTTTAACGATAATACCGAGATATTTGCGGTTGTTGCGGCGGAAAATACGGCTGGCAAGGCGGTTGGGGATATAGCCCATTTCTTCTGCTTTTTTGCGCACTTCTTCAATTCTTGCCGCAGATATACGTCGTGAAGTATCTCCGCTCAGACAGCTTGAAACTGTTGACGGTGCGATATTCAATGCTTTGGCAATATCTCTGATTGTAACGTTGCTCATTGCAGCCTCCATGATTTTTATAATATACGATGATAAATTGTATATTGCAAATTACGGATAATTTTTTTGTAATAATTTTGTGAAAAAAACTTGATAAATCGAAAAAAATGAGTATAGTATTCTTTATAAAACAGCACAACAAGTTGTGCAAAACAGAATGAAAGTGAGTTTTTTATGAAAGTATCAATCAGTCAGTCAAAAGTTGAAATGGGCAGAAAAGCCGCTGCATGCGGAGCTTTCCATATCCGTAAAGCCATTGAAGAAAAAGGAGTTGCAAATATTGTCCTTGCATGCGCTCCGAGTCAGAACAAAACTTATGATGCTTTGATTGAAGAACCGGGAATTGACTGGAGCAAAGTCCGTGTTTTTCATCTTGATGAATATATCGGTTTGAATGACAGTCATCCTGCTTCTTTCCGTTTGAATTTGCATAAAACTATTCTTGACCGTCTGCCGCAGAAAGTTCAGCAGTTTTTTCCCATTGAAGGTGATGCTGCTGATATTGATAAAGTTATTGACGAACTTGACAGGGAAATCAAAAAATGTCAGATTGATGTCGCTTTTGTCGGTATCGGCGAAAATGGTCATGTTGCTTTCAATGACCCTCCGGCAGATTTTGAGATCGAAAAAGCATATCTTACCGCCGCATTGGATGAAGTCTGTCGCCATCAGCAGTATGGCGAAGGCTGGTTTCCGACCATGGATGCAGTCCCCAAATATGCTGTCACAATGAGCTGTAAACAGATCATGTCAGCTTCTGTCATTGTCAATACTGTTCCTGATACCCGCAAGGCTCAGGCGGTAAAACTCGCTCTTGAAGGTCCGATCACCAATATGGTTCCGGCAACCATCATGCGCAATCATGCAAATTACAATGTCTTCCTCGATGCTGAAGCTGCCGCTTTGCTGGAGAATAAATATGAATAATGGTTCATGGGTCGATTTGCAGGTAAACGGGCATAACGGTGTTGATTATTCATCACCGGAGCTTACTGCAGACGGCATTGTAAGATCAATAGAGGAACTGGCTGAGGCGGGTACTGCGGTTTTTCTGCCTACGCTTGTCACTTCTTCGGAGGAGCTTTATTGCCGCAATCTGCCGCTTATAAAGAATACTGTTGAAAAATACGGTTTGCAGAAACATGTTCCAGGTATTCATCTTGAAGGTCCGATGATTACAGCTAAAGGTTCACATAATCCGGAATATTTTAAAGAATGTACTGCTGAAAATGTGCGAAAATATTTTGATATTTCAGAAGGTTTCATAAAAATAATGACTTTTTCTGCAGACGGCGATGGCGCTCCTGAGGCTGTTGCAGAGGCAAATGCACTCGGCATAATTCCCAGTGTCGGACATCACATGGCAACTTACAATGACATTCATCGTGCTGCTGATGCCGGCGGCAGATTGCTGACCCATCTCGGCAACGCCTGTCCGAATCTGCTTGGCAGACATGAAAATCCTCTGCTTGCAGGTCTTGCAGAAGACCGGATGAAAGCCATGATAATAACTGACGGACACCATCTGCCTGCTGATTTGATAAAAATAATATTCAAGGTCAAAGGTGTGGAAAATATCATTGTCACCAGTGACGCCTGTTCCATTTGCGGTTATGCGCCCGGAGAATATAATTTGTGGGGCAACAGAGCAGTTCTTACTGCGGATGGCAAACTTTACAATCCGGAAAAAGACTGTTTGGTCGCCGCCGCATCAACGATGCAGATGTGCATGGATTTTCTGGCATCGCTTGATATATTGAGTGAAGATGAATTGCTTGCAGTCGGAAGACTCAATGCGTTGAAATTACTCGGAACGGAGGTTTGAAAATGAAAAAAGTAAAATTCGGTATTATCGGTACGGGAATGATTGCACAAATGCACTCCGATGCTTTGCATCTGGCTGAAAATGCGGAGCTTGTCATTGTTTATGATACGGTTGTTGAGCGGGCGGAAAAATTTGCCGTTGCAAATAATTGTGCTTTTGCATCGGATTTTGATAAATTTCTTGCATCTCCGATAGATGCAGTTACCGTCGCTGTTCCGAGCGGTATTCACGGTGAAGCCGCAGTCGCTGCCGCCAAGGCAAAAAAGCATATTCTCTGTGAAAAACCGCTTGAAGTAACTATCAGCAAAACTGAAGCTCTGATAAAGGCTTGTAATGCCAATAACGTTCTTCTGTCGCCTGTCGCCCAGCTCCGTTACGGCGAGACTGTTCAGATTGTAAAAAAAGCCATCGATGAGGGACGTTTCGGTACTCCTGTACTTGCTTCAGCTTCCGTTCGCTGGTACCGTACTCCGGAATATTATCTCAACGGCAAATGGCGCGGGACATGGGAGCTTGACGGCGGCGGTGCGTTGATGAATCAGGGAATTCATACACTTGATTTACTTTTGTATTTTAACGGAGATGTTTCTGAAATTACGGCAAAAAGCGCAAATATCCTGCATAAATCCATTGAAGTTGAAGATACTGTTGGCGCATTGCTTACATTCAAAAACGGCTCAATCGGCTATATTGAGGCAAGCACCGCATGTGCGCCGGGATTCCCCCGCCGTATTGAACTTTCCGGTACAAAAGGCAGTGTGATTCTTGAAGATGACAGGATAGTGCGTTGGCAGTTTGCAGAAGAAAAAGTTGAAGATGCTGAAATCCGTAATAAATATTTGTCAGGTGAGGGGCTGCAGGGCGGGTCAAGCGATCCGCGTGCCATAACCTGCGAAGGGCATAGACGGCAGATAACAGACCTTGCCGATGCGATATTGCACGGTGTGCCGTTAAGTATTACTGCCGCTGACGGGGAACGTGCGGTTAAAGTTATCTGTTCAATTTATGAATCTGCCCGAAGCGGAAAAAAAGTGGAATTGTGAGGCGAATATGAAAAAAATTCTTATTGCGGGTCTGCAGCATGCTCATATCAAAACTCTTTACGATAAAATAAACAGTACTCCGGATTGCGAAATAGTTGGAGTTTATGACGAACTGTATGACGAAAATTTCGGAATCAAGGTCACGCACAGAAATTTCAGGGAAATGCTGGATAATTGTGAGGCAGATATTCTTGCCGTCGGTGATGCTTATGGCAAACGGGGACAAATCATTATTGGAGGTTTGAAAAAAGGACTGCATATTATTGCTGATAAACCACTTTGCACTTCGCTCGCTGAACTTGACGAAATCGAAAAACTTGCAAAAGAGAAAAAAGCTGTCATCGGATGTATGCTTGATCTTCGGGAAAATACCAATATTTACGGTGCCAAAAAATATATTGGTGAAGGTTTGCTCGGCAAGGTCAAATCTTTGCAGTTCAGCGGTCAGCATCCTTTGAATTACGGTGTGCGTCCGATGTGGTATTTTGAAAAAGATATGCATGGCGGTACAATAAATGATATTGCCATTCATGCTCTGGATATATGTGAATTTATGCTTGATTGTGAAATTGACAGGTTCAACTTTGCAGAAAGTTGGAACACTTTTGCAGAAGTTCCGCATTTTCAGGACGGTTCCAGAGTCGCATTTACCATGGCAAACGGCTGTCGCTGTATGGGGGAAGTTTCTTATTTTGCGCCTGATGTCAGCGGTTTTTCAACACCGTTTTACTGGCGTTTTACCATCTGGGGCGAAAAAGGAGTTATTGAATTCAATTATAATGATGACGGAATAACTTTTGCCGTCAGCAAAGAACCGGGTTTGAAAAAACTTGCAGGATATGCAAATGAGTGGACGGATTTGAGTTCATTTCTTGCTGAAATTTCAGGAGAAATGCCGCCTTTGAATACCGCTCATATTTTGAAAATAAGCCGCAAATGTCTTGAATTACAAAAACAAAGTTTTAAATAAGGAGTTATAAAATGAGTAAAAAATTGAACTTTGCCGTTATCGGCTGTGGCGCATTGGCACGTGGACAGCACATCCCCAATATTGCAAAATCCACTAAAGCAAATCTTTATGCATGCTGTGATCTTTCAGATGCAGCATTGCAGGAATGTAAGGAAAAATATAATGTTCCCGTTATTTCCAAAGATTGGAAAAGCGTCATACTTGATCCTAATGTCGATGCAATTTGTTTGGCAACTACTGAAAAACTTCGTAAACCTGTCATCGAATTTGCCGCAATGAACGGTAAACCTGTTTATGTCGAAAAACCCCTTGCTGCAAATCTGGAAGAAATGTATGAAATTCAGAAAATCGTTCACAAATACAATATTCCTTTCTGCGTCGGTCACAATCGCCGCTGCAGTCCTGCAATGATTGAAGCTCATGAAATTTTCCGTAAACAGATGAAGGAAAATAAACAATGCACATGGCGCTGGAACCGTGAAAAAAACCGTCCCGCTCTTGACAGTGACGGCAAGGCTTCCATCAATGTTCGAATCAATGATGACTGGTACAGCTGGAAAGCATGGGTTTTTGACAAAACTCAGGCTCCGCATGGTCCGATGCTTTTTGAAATGACTCATTTTACCGATATTTGCAACTGGTTCCTCGATGCAGAACCCGAAGAAGTGGTTGCTATGGAAACAGGCATGCTCAATCATGCCATCATTGTAAAATACAAGACCGGAGAAATTGCTTCTCTCAATCTCTGTGCCAACGGAACTTTCGGTTATCCTAAAGAACTTTATGAAGTCATGGGCAACGGCTCAATCGTCGTTGTTGACCACATGTGCGAAGTCCGTACCAGCGGTATCCCCGATGTCCCTGAAGTTATCAAATATCCGTTTATCAACGACAGACATCCGGCAATCGGTACAGAGGGCGGTATTAACGGCTGGCTTGCCAAAAAGTCTGCTGCCTGTAAAGAAGCCGCAGCCGCTGATGATCAATCATTGCAATTTACTGCTGAACCCAATAAAGGTCATGCTATCGCCATGGATCTTTTTGTTGATGAAATCAATGGCGAACGCGGTGAAGTATGCGGTGTCGATTCCGCAGTCATGGCTACCCGTATAGCTTTTGCCGCAGTAAAAAGTGCCGCTGAAAAACGCATTGTAAAAATTGATGAAGTCTGAGGAATTCAAAAATGAAGGTTTATATTCAGACTGACATTGAAGGTGTCGCAGGATTCTGTTTTTTTGAGAACCGCAAAGATAAAAATTATGAAAATATCCTTCACCGGCAGCGCATGTACAGACTTTTTACTGCCGAAGTCAATGCCGCAGTAACTGCTGCATTTGAATCTGGGGCAGATGAGGTTTATGTCAATGACAGTCACGGAACCGGTTACAATCTCATTTTTGAAGAACTTGACAGCCGCTGCAAAGTCATTCACGGCGATAACTGTTCCGGTCCGCACTGGCTGCCCAAACTGGATTCAACTTTTGATGCTGTGGTGCTTATAGGTATGCATGCCATGGGCGGTACCAAATGCGCCATAACTGCTCATTCTCTCTGGGTGGTCAATGACGGTGCAATAAAGCTCAGTGAAGGAACTATGGCGGCGGCGATTGCCGGAGATTTCGGAGTGCCTGCTGTCTGCGTTTCAGGTGATGACAAAATTTGTGCAGAGTTTGCTGAAAAGATTGACGGTATTGAAACTGCTGTTGTCAAAGAGGCTCTCGCTCCGCATCAGGCATGTACCCTTATGCCGGAGGCAAGCCGCAAACTTATCGCAGAAAAAGTCAAAAAAGGTCTTGCAAATTTGAAGAATATCAAGCCTTTCAAAATTGCAGGTCCTGTAAAACTTGCTCTCTATGACAGTGATAATCACGCTCCCCCGCTGAAACAGATCGGAGAAGCTGTAACTGCTGACAACATGAATGAAGCATTTCTCAAATACGAAAAGGCTATGCCGTGGACTAAATTTGACAGTGAAGAACCTTACGGCTTTGTTTTCCCGTATTGATATTGAGTTTGCTGAATTTTTGAGGTGAAAATGAAAAATACAGATGTATGTATAAAAAATGTTGAGACTGAATTCTGGCCGATCAAAATGCGTCTGCCGTTGAAATTCGGCAGTTCAGTAATCGAGTCCATTACCTGCTGTCGTGTGAAAATGACGGTAATGAACCGTGACGGCAGAATCGCATGCGGAGTCGGAGAAACTCCTTTGAGTGTCGGCTGGGGCTGGCCCTCTGCTGATTTGAGTTTTGAATACCGTGAAGAAAAAATGGTTGAATTCTGCCGCAAACTCGCTCCGATGTGGGTTACAGATGAATTCAAAGACCACATGACGCATGGCAATGATTTTGAACTGCCGCATGATATTCCGCATCTTGCCGCACTTATTTCAAACAGTGCATTTGACCTGGCTCTGCATGATGCCTTCGGCAGAGTCAACGGTGTCAATACTTACAATACATACAATGCGGATTTCATGAATCATGATCTGTCATATTTTTATGATGACGAGGCATTTGCCGGCAAATATCCGCAGGATTATTTTGTAAATGATGTACCTCAGCAGATACCGGTATGGCATCTTGTTGGCGGCAAAGATTTGCTGACAGATGCAGAGCGTACCGGCAGTGAACCTGATGACGGTTATCCGGTTACTCTTGAAGATTGGATAGAAAGTGATGGACTTTTCTGTCTGAAAATAAAATTGACCGGCAATGATCGTGCATGGGATTTGGAACGTTTGCTCAAAGTCGGAGAAATTGCCGGAAAATACGGTGTTAAATATCTTTCCCCCGATTTCAACTGTCTGGTCAAAACTCCGGAATATGTCAATTCCATTCTTGATGAATTGAAGAAACTTGCACCGTCAGTTTATGATAAACTTATTTATGTTGAACAGCCGTTTCCGTATGATTTGGAGGCAAATCAGATAGATATTCATTCTGTTTCCGCCCGCAAACCTGTTTTTATGGACGAGAGTGCGCATAACTGGAAGTTTGTCAAGCTCGGTTTGAAACTCGGCTGGAACGGTGTCGCTCTGAAAGTCTGCAAAAGTCAGACCGGCGCACTTCTTTCCGCCTGTTGGGCAAAAGAACATAATATGCAGCTGATGGTTCAGGATTTGTCAAATCCTGCCCTTGCAATAATCCCGCATTGCCGTCTGGCACAGTACATCGGTACTATCATGGGGGTTGAATGCAATGCAGCTCAGTTCTATCCTGAGGCTTCAGCTGAATTTGCCGTCCGGCATCCGTATCTTTATAAACGTCAGAATGGTATGGTGGACTTATCAACATTAAGCAATATCGGTCTCGGTTATACAGAAGCTGATATAATATGACAATTTTTTTCAGTTGAAAATATATTTTTCCGGTGTATATTAATACAATGTCAGACAATAAGTTTATGCGGAGAATAATCTCTGCATAAACTTTTTTGTATAATTGAGGGAGTATTCAATAAAAATATTATCAAGGTGAAAAATGAGTTGGTTGGCTTTTTTTCTTATTGTCGGCTCTGCCGGGCTGCATGCAACATGGAATCTTCTTGCTAAAAAATCGGTGATGACGGTATCTTTTTACGGAGCTATATGTATGACGGCGTGTTTGCTGTGGATACATACGCAATTCTGGACTCCGGTCAAATATTTTGACTTGCCGGTAATGTTCTGGGTGTATCTTCTGGCATCGGTTTTGAGCGATCTTGTTTATTGTCTCGGACTCGTCAGAGCCTACCGGACAATGGAAATGTCGACCGCATATCCGATGATGCGGTCATTGCCGCTTCTTTTGACCGCACTGGTTACGACCTGCTGTGGCTGGGGCAAAACACTTACTCCGGTATCAGTTGCAGGAATGGTTATTGTTTTTTGCGGATGTCTGATGATGCCGCTTAAAAAATTTTCTGATTTCAACTGGCGTTATTATCTTACGCCTAAAATGCTTTTTATCATTTTTGTTGCCTGCGGTACAACAGGTTATACGATTTTTGACAGTCAGGCGCAAAGTGTGATGCGTTCAGTCTGTACTGATATTTCCAAACCGGTGCTTTCAATTTCCTATTATTCAATTCGCGACATTTGTTTGAGTTCTCTTATGGCGCTTGCGATTTTCACGATTCCCGGTGAGAAAAAGAATTTTTTCAATTTTTTCAAACAGCGTAATTACACTCCTGTCCTTGCAGGATTCATTGCTTCAATGTGTTATGTGACAGTTCTGATGGCTATGAATTATGTTACAAATGTTTCATACGTGCAGGTTTTCCGTCAGCTTGGATTGGTCTTTGCCCTTTTCGGCGGCATTTTCATTCTCAAAGAACAATGTAATATTCCCAAATTCATCGGTGTCGCCCTGATTATTACCGGTTTGATTATTACAGTGTTGTGATTTTCTTTTTCTATTGAGGTAATTTCAAAAGTCCTCAAAAAATCTTGAAATTCATCGTCGCGATCTCAAAACGGAGTGTTTTCGGAGGTTATTTATTCAATAGCCACGCTCAAACTACCGTTTTAATCTCATCAACGCTGATTTTTCAATCTTTTTTTGAATGGCTCTATTATGTAAAAGTCAAGGGCTGATTCCCTTGTTTTTGTTAATTTTCTTAAATTTTCTGTTCCCAAGCAACAAAAATCCTGTCTGCACAGTTTTC
>JAFVPG010000223.1 GCA_017505415.1 Lentisphaeria bacterium
ATTTCACCTCAAAGCGACTTCTGCTTATTTCTGCTTTTTTTGCATCGACACCATCCAAAACACCGAAAAATTGAGCTGAACAGAAGTTTTGACAGAAAAATTGAAAAATTCTGCCATTAAAAAGTATTGTAAATCACAAATACTTGATAATCAAGAAAAAGAAAGAAACAAATGTCAAAAACTCTGCACCGGCAGGATAGTGATGATAGCAATTACGACGAGAAGTTCGATCAGAGTGAAAACGGAATTTGACATTTTTTTGAAATTCATAATATTTCCCCTTTTTGAGTGGTTAAGGATTATATTTCAGTGCATTACAATGAGAGAATATAAAATCTTTTTAATAATAATTCCTTGACAAAACTGCAAAAATACATTATATTACTGCAAAGTTTTAAATTACAGGAAAATGCTTATGGAAAAATATCTTTTTGAAAACTTTCTCCATCTTGACAGATTGCGTCTGGGAGTACGATATATGCGGAGAAGGAAAAATATGGAAATGTTTTTTCATGACCATGATTTTTCTGAACTGGTTATAATTTTGCAGTCTGAAAATTCAAAACATTGGGTCGATGACCGCAAATGCAGTATACGGCGGGGTGATGTTCTGCTGATACATCCCGGAGTAAGTCATGCTTATCAGAATACAGGCATGTTGAAACTTGTAAATGTTCTTTTTAATACCCGTCAGATGTCGCTGCCGACTCTTGATGCGGGTAATCTTTCCATTTTTCAGCAAATCACTTCATCCCGCAATGATGCTTTCAATGTTTGTGAAATGCCCATTGTCAATCTGAATGAAAAGGCTTTGAAACATGTACTTGATATTATCAAAGAACTGAACTATGAATTGAAACATGATCTTGCCGGCAAAAATCTTATCGCATTTTCACTTTTTCTCCAACTCATAACCTGCATTTCCAGATTCGGCAAAAAAATTTCGTCTGATACATCCGGCAATAATGTCGAAAAAGCCCTTAACTATCTGAATTTGCATTTCAATGAAAAAATTTCCATTAAACAGCTTGCTAAAATGTCCTATCTTTCCGAGCGCAGTTTATATCTCCGCTTCAGGGAATTGACCGGCTTTTCTCCGATGGAATACCGCAAAAAGAAACAGCTTGAATATGCTGAATATCTGCTTCGTTCAAGTTCAGCATCATTGCATGAAATCGCAGAAAAATGCGGATTCTGTGATTCAAACCATCTCGGCAGAGAGTTTTCCCGCACCTTCAACATTTCCCCTGCCAAATTCCGCCGTATGCAAAATCTGTAAAAAATCATGAAAAAATAATTTGAAAAATAAAAAAATTGTTTTATATTTGTGTGTATGATTTTACGGAGAACTTTATGGAATTGAGAGAATTTATTGAAATTGCAACCAGTGCGCTCGGTCTGCTGCTCATCAGTATGACCGTCTTAATTATTTTTCTGTACCGCCGCAGCAAAAAAATCCAGTACAAACTTGATATGGCGGTCAAAGCAAAATATGAAATGGGCGATTTCCTGACTCAATTTTCTCAAGGGCTGGAGAGCCGTGACGGCTTGAAAGGATCCGTCAACAGTATCTGCCGCTATGTCGCCCGTCAAATCGGTGCAGAGGGGGTGGCGATCTATGAATTGTCAGGCTCAGAACTTTCCGCTTCCGGTGTATCCGGTATCTATCCGCTGATACCGAGCAAAAATTATAAACTTCTCGGCAATCTCGAACATCTTCATGAAGCAGTCAAACTTTGTAAATTTGCTGTCGGTGACGGAAGTTTTGCCGGCGATATTGCCGCTTCAAAACAACCGGAATATGTTACAAATCCATCCCGTGACCAACGTTTCTGCAATACTCTTATCCCGGAGGGATTGACCGGAGTTATCGGCGAACCGCTGATCTGTGATGATATGCTTTTCGGCGTAATCATTGCCATCAACAACAATCAGAATTACGGTGCGCCATTCAACAAAAGTCAGAAAGAACATTTGCATCATCTCACTTCACAAATCGTGCTGATGCACAAACTTGTAAACTCTTACAGTGCAATGAACCGCCGTGAACGCATTGATCAGGAACTTGAATTTGCCCGGCAGATCCAGTTTTCACTGCTGCCGGAGGCATTTCCGGAATGGGCGCAATTCTCAATTACTGCTTTCACCCGTCCTGCCAAAGAGGTAAACGGGGATTTCTATGACTTTGTGCAAATCGACGATGACAGACTGCTTATTGTGATCGGTGATGCCTGCGGCAAAGGAGTTCCGGCATGCATGTTGAGTGCCATGACACGGAGTTTTATCCGTGCATTGGCAGATAATTTCACGACTTTGAGCGACTTTCTGGTACATTTGAACAGCAAGGTTTATGCCGATACTGATGACGGACGTTATATTACACTCAACTGCTGTTTGCTGGACAAAAAAAATTCACTTCTGGAATTCGGCAGAGCAGGTCATACCGAACTTATCACCTTTGTACATAACCATTTGCGTGTAATTTATCCTGAAGGTGCAGGACTTGGTATTCTGCCTTCGGAATTTGCCAATTTTGATACATTTTGTCTGGCATTTGAACAGGGGATGAGTTTTCTGCTCTTCTCTGACGGCATTACAGAAGCAGTTAATGCGGATGAGGATGAATACGGCATTGAACGGCTGAAAAACATTTTTCAGGATTCTGTTCAGCATGGTCTGGAATCAAATAAAGTTATCGAACGTATCCTTGATGAAGTGCATAATTTCTCATCCGATCAAATGGATGATCAGACTTTGATTTTAATTCAATATAAATAAAATTGTTTCAAATAAAGGAATTTTTTTATGAAAAAACTGTTATCATTATGCTGCGTAATTTTCACATTGGTAAATGTTTATGGTGTATGGAACGCAGAGAGAACCGCTGCTTTTTTGAAAGAAATGGACAAAGCAGGAAATCCGCATAACGCGGCAAAAAATATAAAATCCATGAAAATCGTAATTGATTGTACATTCAAAAAACTCAATATCCCCATGTCGCTGACAACAATATACAAGTCACCTGACAAAATGAAGCAGATTGTAATAATCCCCGGAGTTCAGCAGGAGACAGTCTATTTTAACGGGCAGAAAGGTTTCAGTGTCGACAGTGTCGGCGGTGTAACTCCGGTTGAAGGTGTAATGCTTGAACAGATGAAAGCCGCAGTCAAACTCATAACTCCCGGTATTTCTCTTACTGAGATTTTTGACAAAGTTGAAATTGCTGATACTCTTGAAGAACGTGACGGCAAAAAATATGTTGCAATCACCTGCAATTTCAAACCTGAACAGAAACTTTCTGCATACAAAATACTGGCAGATCCGCAAACAAAACTGCCGGTTTATGTTTTTGTCAAACAACTTTCCCAGCTCGGATCAATCGAGGTTATTACACATAATCTTGAATTCAAGGAACTCAACGGTATTGTAATACCGGTAAAAAGTGTACAAACCATGCTCAATATGCAAATTGAACATAATCTGAAAAGTTTTATTATCAATCAGAATTATCCCGACAGTGACTTTGAATATAAAGAATGACAAAACATTTTATTTTTTTCATCTTTTTCATCTTTACAGCAATAATTTCTGCTGCAGATATAACGCAGAAAAAAATCAATGCTGACGTTTTTGATGCCGTTATTTCTGAAATAAGCAAAAATCATTATGACGGAAATTTCCGTCAAAAATACGCTCATAAAATAAATGAATTCCGTCAAAAATCCGTCAAATCCGTCAATAATGACGAACTTGCACGCTGTATAAATCATTTTTTCCGTCAATTAAAGGACAGCCATTTCGGAATAAATGCCCCATCAACATATAGTAAAAATACTGTTCTTCTTGAAAATCCTGTCCGATTGATCGAAAGTGACAGCAAAGTTCTTGTGTCAGAGATTTTGCCCGGCTCAGTTTTTTGCAGAGGGGATGAAATATTATCCGTTAACGGCCGTGTGCCTGACCCGAATTCCCGTATAGGCAAAGCTCTTCAAATCTTTTATATGCTGAATATCGGCGAAGACTCAAAGAAAATGCAGGTGGAAATTATCCGGAATAACCAAAAAATCACTGTTGAATTCAAAAGCCGCAGACTGCAAAAAAAACTCTCTTTTTTTAAACTCGGCGAGATGCCGGCATTAATAGAAGATTACAAATCTCATCTGCTTGACAAAAGCACAGGATATATCCGCTTCAATATTTTCACTCCGAATGCAGTACAGAACTTGAAAAAAGATGTGCGGACGATTTTCAGAAATACTCCAAAATTGATAATCGACCTCAGAAATAATGATGGTGGTCTGATAATGATGGGAGTGAGTATGGCATCTTTTCTGCATGACGAAAGAGTAAATTTCGGCACATCTGTAATCAGCGGACAGCCGCTGAATCCAAAATCTTTTCCGCAAAAAGAACGTTATAAAGGCAGAATCTATATCCTTATCGGACGCAATTCATACAGTACCGCAGAAATATTCGCTCAAAGTATGAAAGAGGCAAATGCCGCAGAAATCATCGGTGAAAAAAGCTCCGGCATGTGTCTGCCGTCTGCTTTTATCGCTCTGCCGCACGGATTTAAACTGCAAACTGTCATGGGAGATTATTTCAGTGCCGGAAATTACAGAATCGAAGGCAACGGCGTGATTCCTGATAAAATTATAAAAATCTCTCCGGCTCAGCTCAAAAATAATTCCGACCCGCTCATTGAATATGTTTTAAAAGCAAAGGGGGTGTTGTAAAACCTCGTAAATGGTTGCAATACCACTGTTTTTTGTATAAATTTTTAGTTACGGTCGAAAAAATCTTGAAATTCATCGTTGCGATCTTAAAACGGAGTGTTTTCGGAGGTTATTTATTCAATAGCCACGCTCAAACTACCGCTTTAATCTCATCAACGCTGATTTTTTTGCAAGGGGGCTTACGCCGCCCCCCTTGCGACCCCCGGCGGGGGATATCCAGCCCCGTTTTGTGACGCGGGCGCGTGAGTGTCAGCGTCTGGGTGGTGTCAGGCTGTTTTTCGGCGGAATGTTTGATTGCTCCTTCCATTTTTTTATGGAATGAGCAATCAAATCTTCCG
>JAFVPG010000224.1 GCA_017505415.1 Lentisphaeria bacterium
AACAACCTCAAACAACATGACAGAATCAATATTATATCATTTAATATTTAATTCCTTTCTTTTTTTTATAATAAAACGTTCAGGATATAATTTTACAAGTTCGTCAAGATCAGTTAATTGCAGAATATTATACGGGATAAATGATTGCGGAATCGGAGCATCTTTACTGCATGCATGCTTTGTATAGGAAGGGACTTCATCATGCAGAACTGTTTTGAATGGAACATCAGTCAGAACTGCGGCAAAAATTGCCGGAATCACGCTCAATCCTGAAGCACGTACAACAATTTCTTCTGCGCCGTTTATTTTCAAAAGTTTTACTGCTTTCAAAATATCACCGACACGTCTACCGACAAACGGTTTACCCAAACTCAACCCGCAACTGTCAAGCATGTAATCCCCCCAATAATCCTCACCGATACCGCCGAAGCCGACAGATTCGCCGATTCCCTGATAATCAAGTCCCCACATTTCAAAATCTTTTGCAAGCGGATTCATAGTTCCGAGTTCATAGCGGCAGCCTTTTGACGGCAGATAAAGTTCAATTTTTTTATTCGGGGCAAGAGTGTAACTGCTTCTTTTGCGGAAAAGTGTAATAAAAAGGTCTTTTTCAGTTTCAATACCGATACGGAAAAGTATTTTTTTATCAAATCTGGTATATTGCCATACCCGATGATCCACTACGGGAGTTTTTTCCGGGATATTGAGCATTTTTCGGAGTTGTTTTTCAAGTTCACTTCGGCTGATTTTCCGTTCACTGCGCATTTTTTTCATAGCGAGAGCTTTTTCCCGTATAAAATCCTGAACACTTTTTTCATTCGGCAAATCGAGAACACTTCTGACATTCAAACAGCGGAGCATTTCCGCTTTTGGACGCTTGAAATCTTTCGGTTCGGACTGAAACTTAAATCCGAGTTCCACGGCAAAAAATTCAGACGCCGCATTGCGAAGCGGAGCACCGAAGTTATGATGCTGATTAGCTTCTGTCATTTGTATATTGTTTTCTTTGCCGAGAAGTTTATAAACTTTTTTCGCCAGACGGTAAGTTTCACGGGCGCCGCGGATGTCAAAAAAATCCTGCTTTTGAGCAAGAATATGATACGGTTTGGGCGCATGAGCAATAACCATATCGACCATTTCTCCGCCCATTCCGATAAAATTATAAGGAACTTGTTCCCCGTCTGCGGGCAATTCATTTGCCATATTATGATAAAATGTCGTAATGTAACACCCCGGAGCCACAGCCTTTACCCTGTCGTCCAAAGCTCCGGCAAAAACCGACATCGTACCGCCGCCGGAATTGCCGCATACACCAATGCGGTTATGATCAATTTCCTGACGGGTCATAAGATAATCAATCGTGCGTATCACATCATACGCGCGCCATTCCGCAAAAGTTTCTCCCAGCGGCACCAGCTGACGGTTTAAAATATTATGTCCATTTGTCAAGCCGACTTTTTTCACATCAAACTGAAATCTCTCCCCCTGATGAATAGGGTCTACTGCCAGAACAGCAACTCCCTGACGGGCAAAATTGATAATTGAACGCAAATAATCCGTTTTGCCGAGTTCACCGTGACCGCAGAAAAAGGCAATTACAGGAAGTTTGCCATTCATTTCTTTCGGCAAATACAAATTGGCAGGCATTGAAAAATTTTCACGGCTTTTGATAATCAATTTTTCAATTTTCAAATTTTCAAAATCCACAATTCCAGTACAATCAGCAGAAACCGGCGGACGGACTGCAGGAACAAAAATGGCTGTTCGTACTCTTTTTTTCGCCCGTGCAATCAATTTCAAGGCATCTTCACGGGTCTTTGCATTATCAATTTCATGGCGTAAAGTTTCAAGGTTAGAGCGATAAATATTGGTATAATAGCGCAAAATACTTTCATTTCTTGCACCCATCTCCTTGCCGTAACATACAGAAATCATTACGGCAAAAATACAAACACATATATATTTATGTATGTACTTCAACATGTTTTCCTCCCGTGGTATCTCTTTACATTACACAAATTACTATACACCCCAAAAAGACATAATAACATGGCTAAAAATTTAAAAGTATATCTGATATTCCCAAAAATCACTTAGGAAAATCAAAACATCTTCTGTTATAATACCTCTCTAAAAATTCAAAAGTATATTTTTATTTCTGTTGAGTTAATTTCAAAAGTCCTCAAAAAATCTTGAAATTCATCGTCGCGATCTTAAAACGGAGTGTTTTCGGAGGTTATTTATTCAATAGCCATGCTCAAACTACCGCTTTAATCTCATCAACGCTGATTTTTCAATCTTTTTTTAAATTACTTTTGAAATTACCTCTGTTATTGTTGCAATTTTATCTTTTTGCGATATATTAATTGAGTTTTTTTATATTTAACGGAGGTATAAAATGTCTTTGACAGCATTTATTTTGATTGTTTTATCAATAGCCATGCACAGTTTGTGGCATTTTCTGAGCAAAAGCAGCGGCAAACCCTCTTTTGCTTTTTTCGGAATATTTTCATTTTCAATCTTTTGCGTTGTTCTTCCCATTGCTTTATGTTCCAACTTGCTGTTCAAAGTACCGTTTGACATATTCAAATATGCCATTCTCGGAGGATTGAGCGGAGTTATCTGTGATATTGGATTGATGTATGCTTACAAATACTCTGATATTTCACTGGCATATCCGATGGCGCGTGCACTGCCGGTATTTTTCACTCTTTTAATAACTTCAGTATACGGCTGGGGCAAAGAATTAAACCTGCTGACATGGATCGGAATGATGATTATTTTCGGCGGCTGTATGGCAATGGCATTCTCAAACAGCAAACACCACATGACTGCCAAAGAAAAAGCCTCTTTCATCCGCAAAGCGCTCCCCGGAATCCTGCTGGCGGCAATCGGTACGACAGGCTATACCATTTCGGACAGTTTCGGTATCAATGCGATGATGAAATTTGCTGAAGGCACAAATAAATTCCTTGCTGCAGGAACATATTCATGTATGCGTGAAATATCAGCAACCGTCACTCTGCTCAGTATGGCTTTTATCACAATGTTCGTCAAAAAAGACAAAGAAACTTTTATCTCTCTGGCCAAATCCTATCATCCGTATATTGCAGGAATCTTTGCCGCCGGAGCATATTTACTGGTACTTATTGCCATGAGTCAGGTAACAAATGTAAGTTTCGTTCAGGCTTTCCGTCAGTTGAGTCTGCCTTTCAGTGCATTTCTCGGCTGGTATTTTCTGAAAGAAAAAATTACTCTCACCCGCAAAATCGCACTGTTTATGATTTTGGCTGGTTTAATTCTCTGTGTGATAAAATAATGCTTATTCTCAAAAATTCCACAAAAGCCGAAACATGGGCGAAAAATTCCCGCTTCCTCGGGGAAGCATTCCCTGTGTCCAGTGCAGAAGAGGCAAAAAGTCTCTGGCAATGGCGCAAAAAAAATTACGACAACGGCGGCCATATCGTTTATGCTTTTGCCGTAGGACCGCAACAGAATATACTCGGCTGTTCAGATGACGGAGAACCGGCAGGAACAGCAGGCAAACCTGTACTTGCAGTCCTCAAAGGAAGCGGCATAACCAACTTTATGATAACCGTTGCCCGCTGGTTCGGCGGCACTAAACTCGGTACCGGAGGACTTGTTCATGCCTATACGGAAGCGGCTCAAGCCGCCCTTATCAACGTTGAAACAGCGGAACTTATTCCCATGTCTCAACTCAATTTCACAGTTTCATATCCATTGTATGAAATAATTAAACGAAAACTTGCCGAACACGGCTTTGCCATTACCCATGAAGAATTTACTTCAAACATAAAAATATCAGGAGAAATCCGTACCGATGCGGTTGAGCTTTTGCAGAAAACTCTCACCGATATAAGCAACGGAACTGTATTTTTTTCAAAGTAAAATCTGCATGATGTTCATTTGACAAATGAATTTACAAAAGTTACATGCAGTTCAGGCTTGATGTTCATCCCTGATAGATGTTTATAAAGAATATTCAAAATTTCATTCTCTCTGCCTGAATATTTTCTCGGCGTCAGCAAATGAAAATAAAAATATACTTTATCATTATTTTTTTCCATTTTGAAATCATAAAGTTTCAATAATGCATCAATTTCAGCAATTTTATTTTCCAGACAGACACGCCAGTTTTTAAGTTCAGGATCATCAGTATTGAATGGATCACAATGCAATACAAGTGTCACCGGAATACGCTGTGAAACTTCAATTTCAGCCTGCTCCAGAATATCATGTGCAGCAGTACTGCTGAGTTCAACCGACAGTTCAGCATGAGCGGTTGCGAAATAGCGGTTATGTCCGTAACTGTGAAGAATTATGTCATGTACCCCGTGAATTGCCGGATTTTCCATAAGAATATTTTTCATCTCGTCAACAAGTTCCTTGTCAGGACAACCGCCAAGCAGAGGTTCAACCGTTTCCTTTATCAATCCGAAACCGCCGCGGAGAATGATGATCGCAACTATCAATCCCGCCCAACCGTCCAGCTGCCAGCCCCATAAATACCCGACACCAACCGATGCCAGCACCGTCAATGTCCCCAGAATATCACTCAAACTGTCAAAAGCCGCCCCCTGCAATGACAATGAATCAATTTTTCTTCCAACATAACGGAAATAGAAAAAAAGTCCGATTTTGAAAAAAACAGTCAGCAGAACAAATCCTGTCTGAACGATATTCAATTCAACAACCGACGGATTCAGGATTTTTTCTATCGCACTTTTGCCGAAGTCCAAGCCGATCGCAGTAACGATCACCGCCACGATCAATGCGGCAATATCCTCCATGCGCCCGTGACCGAAAGGATGCTCGTCATCAGCAGGTTTTGCCGCAATATTGAATCCGAGCAAAGATATTCCTGAACTTGCCGCATCGGTGAAATTATTGACTGCATCTGCTGCCAATGCAACACTTTTTGCGGAAATACCGATTACTATTTTTATGACAAAAAGCAATAAATTCACCAAGATTCCGGTGATTGAAGCGATTCTTCCGCTGCGGAGTCTCTGCCTTTCTGTCATTACAATATTTTCACTCATTGTGCCACCTCCAGCAGAACGATTGCCATTGCAGTTATCCCCTCACCTCTGCCGCAGAAGCCGAGCTTCTCGGTAGTAGTCCCTTTTACCGAAATACGATCAACACCGCACTTAAGAACAGCAGCGAGCTTTTGACGCATCATATCAGTATATGGAGCGATTTTCGGTTTCTGGGCGATTACAGTAATATCGGCATTGACCAGAGTAACATTTTTGAATTGCTCAAGCGACATGACCCTTTCCAGAAGTTTCAAACTGTCCGCCCCTTTGAACGCATCGTCATTATCAGGAAACAATTTCCCGATGTCCCCGAGTGCCAATGCTCCCAGCAATGCATCCATCAATGCATGAGTAAGCACATCCGCATCACTATGCCCTGCCAAACCGTATTCATAATCTATTTTCACACCACCGAGAATCAAGTCTCTTGCCGGTGCAAAAGCATGAACATCCAGTCCCTGCCCTATTCTTAACATAATAAATCTCCATTTTTAATTTTTATTCTCTTGAAAAATATAATATCAAGATATAAATTACCATAAAACATAATAATTTCAACAGGAGATATGAAAAAATGACAAAAGTACGTTTCAAAATGCACGAAGACGCACTCGATCTCGTCCCTGCAAAAGCACACCATGACGATGCCGCATACGATTTACGTTCCCGTATAGACATAACATTGCCCGTCCGCCGTTCAACCATTGTCCCGACCGGACTTTTTATCGAACTGCCATACGGTTTTGAAGCCCAGATACGCCCGCGCAGCGGACTTGCCGCCAAATTTGACCTCATGCTG
>JAFVPG010000225.1 GCA_017505415.1 Lentisphaeria bacterium
AGTTCCAAACAATCAAAACTGATCTCAATAAAAAATCTTAAACCCGGTACTCAGACCATCCGCATAGCACATCGCCGCGGTATTCCGAACAGCAAAACCAAAAAAGTTACCGTTCTTGCAGGAGAAACTGTACGTCCGGAAGCAATGACGCTCTGGATTCCGACCGCAGAAATCGTCTACAAAGATGAATCTACTGAACAGGTAATAATTTTGAGTGAAAAAGGCGAAAGTATTTTCGTTGAACCTCCAAACCATATCCGCTATTCAATCATGCGGAATAAAATAAAAAAGATCAATTATTTTAATGATTCAGAATAAATCGGAGATAAAATAATGAAACGTTCAGAAATCAATAATGAAATCCGTAAGGCAGAAGAATTTTTCGCCTCTTTTCAATTCAAACTGCCGAAATTCGCTTATTGGACAGCGGAGGAGATGAAATCAAAACGGCACGATCCGAAATTCCGTGAAATTTTTGACTGCAATCTCGGCTGGGATATTACCGATTTTGGCAAAGGAAATTTTGCAAAAGAAGGACTTTTCCTTTTTACAATTCGCAACGGAGTGAACGGCAGTTCTGTTTATGCCAAACCATACGCCGAAAAAATCATGATTTCACGCTCAAATCAAGTAACCTTGAATCATTGTCATGTCCTTAAACGTGAAGATATTATCAACCGTGGCGGCGGCAGACTTGTTTTTGAACTTTTCAATCGCAAGGGCGATGCCGTAGAGCTTGATGATACTCCGGTAACAGTTTCCAAAGACGGAGAACTCATTACAATTCCTGCCGGAGAAAAACTTTTTCTTGAACCGGGCGAAAGCATTCTTCTTGAACGCAACATCTTTCACAAATTCTATGCAGAAGAAGGCAGTTCTGTCCTCATCGGTGAAGTTTCTGCCGTAAATGATGACCACAATGATAATGTTTTTTACGGCAATCAGGCGCGTTTCCCTGAAATTATCGAAGACGAAGCCCCATACCGTTACCTCGTCAGTGATTATCAGAATCTGTAAAATTCAGACACAAAAAAAGGGACTGCTGCCAACCTCTTTTGAGTTTTTGCAACAGCCCCGATTTTTAAATATCAATGAGTCATCAATAACTCTTCAGTAACCTCATTCAGCATTGCTTCCCCATTGGCAAAACGGATATAATCTGCAATAACATAATCAGACATGCGGTAAAGTTCATCATTGAGTGAACCTGCAATATGGCTTGACAAATGAATATTGGGAACTTTATACAGTTCAGAATTTTCCTGCGGCGGTTCTTCAACCAGCACATCAAGCAGAGCCGTAAGATCAGGACGTTTTTTCATGGCTTCGATCATACCTTCTTCATCGACCTGAGCACCGCGTCCGGTATTTATGAAAGTTGCTCCCTGACGCATGGATTCAAACATTTCTCCGGTAATAACTTTTTTATTGTCATCACGGTTTGGCAAATGGTTGCTGATAACGTATGCAGTTTTGAAAACCTCTTCCAGAGAAACAGTACGGCGTTCAGGACGTGAAGGAACAACGACTACATTGAGGTTGAAATTTTTCAACAACTCCTGAACTTTCTGACTTATTGCCCCTGCCCCGATAAGCGCAACAGTTTCGCCGTAACAGCCCGGACCTGCAAAACGATTCTGCCATGTATTTGAGAAATAATTCTTCATTGAAAGCAGAATTTGAGCAACTGTAAATTCCGCAACAGGAACAGCATTTGCTTTCCATGCGCTTACAAGTTTAATACCATTTTTCAACAACGGACGGGCAAAAGCATCTGTTGCACCGGCTCCGTAAAAAACAGCTTTGAGATTCGGAAGTTTGGCAATCTGTTCATCTGTAAAATTCATCATCCCCCAGGTTGAAAAAATAACTTCCCGGTCAGTAAGATCAAATGAATCAAAATTTTCAGGAGTTACAACCTCCTCTTTCATTTCTGTTATTTCAGCAAGCTGCTGACGCTGTTTTTCATTATAAACACGTTTAATAGTTTCTGGACTTGCACAAACATACATTGCTTTAAACTTTTTCATAAAAACCTCTTATTTTTCAAATAAATAATTGATAATTGCTGTAATATTCTGAATCAGATACGGATTGGCAGTGGCAGATTTTGCATGACCGGGAATAAAACTTACAAACTTGCCGTTCCATGGTGTAATTGTTTCAAGACACTGCGGATAAACACCTTCCTCTATGAAAGTATCCATCAATACCATAGCGGGTGAAACCTGTTCCAATTCTGTATAAATTTCATCAGATTCAAGGTCAAACGGTACAAGTTTTGCACTCAGAGGATGTCTGTTTTTGGTAATGCGCAAACTGTAAGGCTTGACAGGATGAACTGAATTTGCCACACCATCGGGATCATTCGGTCGAACCCAGCGGTATCCGACAATACTGCGCCACCAGCCCCACTGCCAGAATGCAGCACTTGAACCATGCAGCAGCAGCGCATTGCCGCCTTTTTCGCACCATGAACGCACTGCTTTTTCCGCATTTGAATCAGGATGCGGCAAATCGCATGTAGTTCCAATCATATTGAGAATGAGCAATTCACAATCTTTCAACCATTCACCGGACTGAAGCAGACTCCAGTCATTTTCAACAAAAGTTATTTGTTTTTTCAATTCCTCCGGCAAATTTTCAAAAATATTTCTTCCGGGAAATGAAGAATAATGATCATCGGCAAAAAAATAAATCATTTTGAACTCCTTTTTTTTATTTCTCTCAAGCGTATTGCCTCCGGTTTCTGTTTATAAAACTCATCCAGCGGATAACAGCCGGAAATCATACCGTTGCGGGGAGCATTTGTACAATCGCCGAATGTGCGGCAGATACATCTTTTCTGCAGCGGTCTGTGTGCTTGAACATCAGCACAAATCTCCGGATAAGAAAGTACCATACGGCCTATACCTGCAAAATCAGCCCAGTTGTTTTCAACTGCGTATTCCGCGGCATTGGGCAGAAATTCCTGCAAACAGGTAAGTCCGGATGCCACAAATTTAACATCAGGATGCAACTCTTTTATGCGTTTTACTGCCTGCAAATGACGACCGACATTATAAAGAGGCGGCTCAGGCATCGCATAACCGTCACATACCGGATAATATGCCGGTCTCTGCATGTGAACACTGTAATAAGGACTGCCGACAGTCCCGCAGATAAGATCGACTCCGTAACTTTTCAGCAAGTCAATAAATTGTGAAGTTTCCTTCAAATCAGGATCCATACCGAGTCCCGTACCATCACCGCCGAATGCGTATGGATAAGGTTTATTTTTATCCCATTCCATAGGACATCCGACACCGTCTTCACCTTTTACAAAAGGCATTATATCAAAGAAACTCAAGCGTGCAGAAATTTTTAATTCCGGAACAGCTTTCTTGATACCCTCAATGATTTCACGGCTGAAACGTGTACTGTTTTCAAAAGAACCGCCATATTTTCCGGGACGGTCATAAGCTGTCAGAAATTCATGAGCCAGATAACCATGTGCATGTTTTACATCAACAAAATCAAAACCTGCTTTGTATGCAATTTCAGCAGCTTTTACAAAATGTTTTACAATATTGCCGACTTCCTCATCACTGACGACATTTGCAGAGGAATTGCCGAATTTTTTATCCAGCAATGGGTGGGCATAAGCAGTCACAGATTCAAGTTTTGCATCCTCATTGGGATGGGAATAACGTCCGGAATGTGTCAGCTGTATACCGATACACAGATCATCATCTCTGCCGAATTTCTCACGATGTGCCGATCGCATCTCCTGTACAAGCATTTTCAACGGCTCAAGCGTATGTTCTGCAATCATCAGCTGGCGGGGATTGCTTCTGCCGCTGTGCATTACAGCTCCGGCTTCCGTACCATAAATAAGTTTTGCTCCGCTGGTCGCAAAACGAAGCCAGCGACGACGGGTAAATTCACTCGGAGTACCATCCGCCAGACAATCCCATCCCTCCATCGGCAAGATCGCCCAACGGTTGCCGACAGTCTGTCCCAAACATTCAATACTCTGAGCGAGAGCATCTGTTTTTCCTTCGGGAGCAAGACCGATATGAAAATTTTCCTGTTTGATATATTCAGAAAAATCCTCAACAGTTTTAAACTCGGTAACTTTTCTATACTCTTTTTTCATATTAAAACCTGTTCCCTTTCTTAAGATGAACAATAATTATTTCACAATCAAGCAGAACCTCATAAGTATGCGGCATTAATGCATCAAACTGCACCGACATTCCTTCTTCCACAATACAGACTTCATTGGGCAGTTCGATTTTCACTTTGCCTTTTTTCACCCAACATGTTTCAAAATCATCTCCATGCAAATCCGGTTTGGAAAGTTTAGTCCCCTTATCCGCACTGCCGTAAAGACAACAGAAATTACCGTATCGTATACGACGGAAAACAAAACCGTCAGAACGGTAATTCTCCTCATTGACAAGATGAGCTATTTTATTCTCTGCCAAAGTTATCAAATCACCGAGAGACAAACGGAAAACTCTTGCCAAACGGAAGAGAGTATCTATTTCCGCTTTGGTCTGATTACGTTCAAGTTTGGAAATGACACTTGCTGAAACGCCGCTTTTTTCCGACAGTTCTGCAATGCTCAATTTATGAAACTTGCGAAGTTCTCGCAAAATTCTGAAATCACATATTTTTTCGCCGTCATCCATAAATCACTCCTTCCCGGTAATCATGCCATATATTTTCAAACCAGTCATCACCCTCCGTTATCGGACGGCAATCTTCCCATTTATTTATTATTTTACCGTTTTCAAGTTCAGAAACAAGTACTTTTTTACGGAAATCAGCATTTTCAACGATCATAAGCCAATCAAGTTTATCATGTATTTTTATGCCGCTGTCATCAAGCACAATGGAACTTCCGCGGGAACCGACTCCGGCACGGATATGAAAAAGAATTGCTTCAAGATAAGCTATCTGCGCAGCAAGCAGCTGTTCATTACGCAACAATTCAACAGCACCGACACTATTCAACCCGTTATTTTTCATCGCCAGAAACTGTTTTTCAGCGTCATAAAGTGCCGCTTCAACCATTTTTTCATCACGGACAAATGCCGCAGACGTACTCATACGCTCCTGAAAAATCTGCCGTTCAAACTGATAATCACGTTCAGCACCTTGGGCTAATCTTTGCAGTAAAATATTTTCACATTCAGTTGCAGCATGCTCTGCTTCTGCAATATCAATGCTCCATTCACTGCATTTTGCCGCAATAAATTCAGCCGCCCGGAAAGCTCCGCACTGCCCGGCATTGAGAGCCGAACCACCGGGACGGGTCACTCCATGCGAACCATTCACTTCTCCAACCGGAAAAAGACCTTTGATATTTTCTGATTCCCACCACATATTACCAGCCAAACCGCCATTATTATGCTGTGCGCAAACAGCGATTTCAAGCATTTCTGTTTCAATATCAATTCCGTGGTCACGATAAAGTTCTATTGCCGGGCTGTTAAGTTTTTGCAAACGTTCAAACGGGGATTTGCCGTTCAAACAACCTGATCTATCAAGATAATTTTTTGCTTCCGGACCAATTTTTGCAATATCAAAATCAGCCGGATCACTGCGGTAATCAAGGAAAACCCGTCTCCCGCGTTCCGCAGTTTCAATGTGTACAAAAATATCTATCAGCGATGAACCGGGTACATGTCCTGCGGCAAACGGCCATTGATAACCTTTAAGAAAGATATGGTCATACATTTCTGCATAATCTTTGAAATATTCAAGCAGAAATTCTCTGGCATCACTCTTTCCGTCAGCAGCAGTTGAAATAAATTTCGGCAAAACCTGCATATAACTGCCGGACACATTCCAACGGAATTTAGTTGAAGCCAGACCGAACTGGAATTCAGGCAGATTACGCATTTTCGCTCCGATTTCTGCCGCAAGACCTATTGCACCGGTATGCACTGCCGGATAAACACTGTTTTTGAAAATGCCTCCGGGCCCACCGACTGCAAAAATAACATTTTCCGCAATGACTGTCTCCGGCGAATTGTCTTCATGAGACATAAAAATTGCTCCACAGCAATGATTTTCTGAATTTTTCAGCAATTTGACAGCAACTCTGTCCTCTGCGACTTCAATATTTCTGCGTTTAAGTTCTTTTATTAATGTCCGGCACATTTCACGGGAGGTATAAGGTCCGCAGCTCGTTGCTCTGCGCCTCGGGTCATGATCGGTTTTGTATCCGGGAAAAACTCCGTTCGCATCATGCGGAAAAGGAACTCCAAGCGTTACCAGATTGAAAAATGTCTGCACCGACAATGCAGCTTCAGATAGAGCAATATCGCCATGAACAGCACCGCCTTTTACAAGATCCTGCGCCATAAGCAGCGGAGAATCTCCTTCCGTTCCGCTCATGCCAAGTTTATAATATGTCTGCTTGTCACTGCCGGTATTAATGGACGTCCCCATTTCCAGACCTTCAGTATAGACTGCAATATCTGTAACTCCGAGCGCATGCAAACGCACCGCTGCCGCAAGTCCTGATGCACCGCTGCCGATAATAAGCGTATGAATTTTACGTCTCTTTATCATTTCAAAGCCGTCCTATGGTCATACCGCCGTCAACATTTATAACCTGACCGGTGGAATAAGCAAGAAGTCCGGAAGCAATCGCAGCAACAGCTCTGCCAATATCATCAGGAAAACCCCAACGTTTCTGTAAAGTCAATCCGTCAGCAATAAGTTTGTCATATTTCTCCGTAACAACTTTAGTCATATCTGTTTTTATAACACCGGGGCGTATTTCATAAACAGGAATATCCATCTCTGCAAGACGTACAGCCCACAATTTAGTCGCCATTGAGACTCCGGCCTTGGAGAGACAATACTCTCCACGGCTGATACTTGCCACATCAGCAGAAATCGAACCGACATTGACTATACAACGGAAATGCTCTTTTCTGCCGTCGGCAATCATTCTTTTTGCCACAGCCTGAGTAAGAAAAAACGGACCTTTGAGATTGATATTCATAACACGGTCAAAACTTTCCTCTGACATTTCCGTAATGTCCGCCCTTACCTCCGGGGCAACTCCTGCATTATTCACCAACATATCAATACCGCCGAAGTCACTGCTGAAATCATCCAGAAGTTTATTTCTTCCGTCACTGTTTGAAATATCACACTGGTAATACTCAAATCTTCCATTAAACTTACTGCGAAGTTCAGCAAGAAAAGATTCTGCACATTCAATACCTCCACGTCCGCAGAAAGCAACATTCGCCCCCTGCTCCGCAAGTTTTCTTACAATACCGGCACCTATGCCTCTGGCTCCGCCTGTGACAAGGACATTCATAAATACTCCTTTCTTTTAATATATTTTTTCCTATAAAATATATCTTTTCAGAAATTTTTCAAGTAAAAAACAAAAAAAATGCACTCCTTTTGTAATATTTTACATCAGAAGTGCATATAAAAGAAATATAGAATGAGGTAATTTCAAAAGTAATTCAAAAAAAGATTGAAAAATCAGCGTTGATGAGATTAAAGCGGTAGTTTGAGCGTGGCTATTGAATAAATAACCTCCGAAAACGCTCCGTTTTAAGATCGCGACGATGAATTTAAAGATTTTTTGAGGACTTTTGAAATTACCTCACCATGAAAACTGAATTTAATTTTTGTGCAAATTCAGCATACGGCGGTAAGAAGCGATTTCCCGGAGAGCAAATTCAAGTTGCCGGATCTTCCATTCAAGATGCCATCTGTCACATACATATTCCATCGACGGTTCCCAGCCGAGACGGGAGTCTGAATCCACAACAGGAATGGTATCACGGGCATTTTCAATTTCGACAGCTGCTATTTCCTCCATGGTATCAAGATATTTTTCTGCATCTTCGGCGTTTTCACAGTTAAGCATAGCGATATTGGCACGCCACCACTTTTTGATATTCATGGTAGTGCGGGTTGAATTGCGGATAAAATGGCCGAGAGCTTCCAAACGGCATGCCTCATCTTTTTTCTTTTCATCAGCAAGTTCAACTGCTTTTGCCGCTTCGTCAAGACCTTTATTCCAAAGTTCAAGCATCTTTGCAAGAGAGCGCAATTCCGCCGGATAACGCAGAAATCCCGGAGTCTGATTAACGTTTTCATAAGGATTGTAAAAAGTTTTAATGATGCTGTTTCCGAAATGAGCATGCGGAGCTGTCGGGAATTTAATGGCTTTATCCGCCATAGTCCGGGAAATATTGGGATGAAACACAAACGGATAAGCCGCACCGACACGCCACGGACCGTATTGATCCTCATTGGATGCAGTATAAAAATTCATTGCTTCGCTCCAGAATTTCCATGCATTCATCACATGCACAGCGGCATTTTTACCATAATCACGGACTGCGATTTTTTGAAGCAATTCTTCATAATCAGGTTCAAATTCTTCCCAGGCAGTCCATTTGCCAAGATCGGCGGCTACATTGTTCCAGTATCCGAAATGATGTGTGGTATAATGATTATCCAATCCCCAGTCAAAATAAGCCTTGCGCAAATGCAGATCACGTTTCAAAATTTTGTACGGAGCAGGCACAAGCGGAACACAGCCGAAATCCCACGCGATTCCGGCAGTATTGACATTGGCAATCATCGGAATACCATGTTTATGCGCTTCTTCACATTCACTGCTGAAAAAATAACTCGGATCTTCCGCTGAAATCGTATAATCCATGACCGGAGTATGATACCCCTCCAAACGGCGTTGGGAAAAAATATCATAAGTTACTGACAAAGTAACATCTTCCGGAAAATTTTCAAGAAATTTTTTACGGATATCAAAAGATTCATACCCCCAGTTATAAGTACTGAAAGAAACCGTTGCATCCGGACTTGCCTTGTGAACAGCCTTTTCAATCCCCTGAATGTAGGCAGGATAATCATAACAAGGATACCACCCCGGACTCGGACGGGTATCAGGAATACCGTCAATCACACTGTCTTTCCAGTTTTTTCCCGTAGTATGCGGGTCCTTGCTCGGAAATTCAAGAGCTTCACCGCAAAGTCCGATACCGGCAAGCTTGGGATAACGGCGGAAAACTTCACCGTATGCCGCATCAAATCGCTCCTGTGCATCAGCATCATCCGGATGAACGAAAGTACGAATATAATTGTGAGAATAAGTTTTGATTCCGAAACGCAATCCGCGGTTGATAACATCATTATAGTCATAATAGCCAAGACGGTTACGGTCAAAATCACTCATGAAAACACTGATCGCATTGTATCCGGCATGAAGCATAGTAAGAAACTCTTCATCAGTAAAAACATCCATTCCACTGCCGGAATGAACCTGCCGGACACGGTAAATCGGAGTACGTTTGACTTTTCCAAACTTCAAAACCGGCGCTTCCTCCAAATTCATCAAATCTTCAAGGTGAACCGTCGCACGAAATGATATTGCATCATCTGCACATGAGAGAGAAATTCCATCCTCCCGAACATCAAGCACAAAACCTTTTTCAAGAGTTTCATCAACTTCAATCCAGATGACTTTTTCGCCATTCTCTCTTACAATGCGCAAAGAAAGATTCATGCTTTTTTCCAGATAATCACGGAAGTCTCTCACGGCAATTCCGCAGACAGAATCAGCATCTGCATTACTGCCGATTACCCATGTTTCATCAAGCATAACTTCATTTTCAGCTGCAACACGTTCCATATTGCGGCGATCAGGTTTGTGATACTCCCAATGGCGTTTCCTGAAATCGTAATTTTTTTCGCTCATAAAATCACCTTATTTTTTACCGAAAAGAGTAATTTCAATATCATCTGCCGCCATTTCAAGAGCGGCATCACCGTATTCTGCACTTGCCTCTTTGCCTGCACGGGCAAACCAGATCGTATCATCAATACGGTCAAGCTCAACCAATTCAGGATAAATCGCCATTGTTTCTGACGTTTCAAGTTTACCGGCATGGTCACCGGGGAACAAACGTGCATGTTCGCCTGATTCATCATTCTCACGGCAGGTGTGGACTCGAATCCAATTAAAGGGATTATTGGCATTGGAATAATAATCGCTGAACTTTTCAGTTCCCCACCAGCCTTCACCGGATTCTTTCTCAACCCAATCAAAAATAGTATGGCGGGCAGCCAGACGGAACGCAAGGTCTGTCGGCATTCCCTGATTGAACTCTTCCGTCTGATGAGCTATAAAACAATGGATATTACGAAAACCGACACGCAGCAAACCTTTAAAAATCTCCTCGGCGACAGGGACAAGTTTCAACGCATCGACATGAACTGTACCGTTTTTTTCCGGAGCTGCAACTGCCAATGAAGCTGCACCGTAATAAAAAGGAGGAAGTACGATGATTTCAGGATGACGTTTTTCAACACGTTCAATAGCATTGATACAGGTAAAACAGTCAACACCAAGCGGCAGATGTTCTGCATGATATTCAACAACACCAAGCGGAAAAACAACGGGAGTATTTTTTTCGATAGCTTCACGAATCTGATACGGTAACATTTTCAAATACTGCATAATAATTTTCCTTTCTGTATGATACAGTTTATTGAGCAACTTCTATATTATACAATACAAAACTGACATTTTCAACATATATAAAAATTTTTTTCAAAAAAACTTGACTGATACACTTTTTAAGTTATATTATTTCCGCAGGAGAATGATATGAACAAAACTGATGAAATTTTTGCAGAACTGAAAAAAAGACTTGAGGACGGAATTTATCCCGAAAACAGCAAATTTCCGTCAGAGAGTCTGCTTGCTGATGAATTCAATGTCAACAAAATGACGATAAACAAAATCGTTTCAATGCTTGCCGAACAAAAATACCTCACCCGCGGTTTACGTGGAGCCGGAACAAAAGTTGCTGAAATATCCGCCAGACCGCGCGGAGCGATAGCTTTTCTTTCCCCGCTCACACCATATACGATTCAGATTCTGCGGGGAGTTTACGCCGAAGCAATACGATTTAATTTTCATGTCATTGTCGAATCCCCCCCGATTGACGAACTTGAACACCGGTTGAAAATGCTGAAAAACGCAAATATAAAAGGTGTCATCAGCGCTACTTACGGCATCCCGAAACTCCCTGAAAACATGCTGCTTTTCTGTATTGACACCAATCCTGCGGGCAACAATCCGCAAGTACATTTCATCAACAGCGACAACTATCTCGGCGGCACACAAATAATGACTGAAATATTACGGCACGGGCATCGTGAAATTCTGATTTTCAGTTCGGAACGTTTTCACTCCGATTACAATGCACCCAAGACACCGAGGGTACAGGGTTTTCATAAAATCCTGCAGGACAACGGCATAAATGATTTTGAAGAGCGCACTTTTTACAGTGCCCCCTCATCCATTGCCGATGCGAAATATTTTCTTGAAACATATCTGAAACGTTTCCCGTCAACAACTCTGATTGCCGCCGATTCCGATGGCAGTGCGGCAATACTGCACTCTGCTGCCCTTCAGCTCGGCATCGACTGTCCCGGCAAAATCGCACTTACAGGCTTCGGCAATGTTTCACCGCTGCCCATTGCCAATGTCAATCAGAATCCTGAACGGCAGGGCGAACTTGCAGCAAGACATCTGATTGATTATACTATTACCGGCAAAGACAATGCACCGTCAGCGGAAAATGTGGAAACTTCACTTACAAATATTGAACTTATACCTATCATTCTCAATAACAGTTAATATCCATTAAAAAAATAAGTCTATATATTTTCACTGAAAATTTTCCAGTTATTATATCAAACAATCAATAATTCTTCAGCACATCCTGCAATATTTTACAGAAAAATTTACATTCTTCAACAGTATTTTCAGCCGCAAAACTCAACCGCAGAACACTGTAAGGATTTTTTATATTCAATGCCTTGAGTGCGGCAGACGGAGTCTTTGCCTCTGCCGTACATGCACTGCCTGGAGAAACTGCAATGCCTCTCTCTGACAGCAATCCTGCCACCACCGCCCCGTCAAATGGCGGCATTTGCAAGTGCAGAATATGCGGAGCAATACGCTCAAACGGAAATGTCGGTGTAACGCCATGCGGCAGATTTTCCCTGATAACCTTCTGCAAATTTTTGAAATGAAAATCATTATCATTTTGAATATTTGCATATTTTGCGGCACACTCAAGCATGGAAATAATCATTGAACTTTCCGGACGTCCCATCAAATAATCTTCATGACGGTAATCAAAAACGATACGTTCAAAGTCATATTTTGAATTTTTGCGGTAAAAAAGTGCCGCACTTGCTGCAATTCCGATTTTATGTCCCGAAGCCGTCCACAAATCAGCTTTCGGCAGCGGAATTTTACAGAAACTCTGGATAGTATCTGCGAAAAAAAGTATTTCAGGATTGATATTTTTTACCGTTTTACGCAAATTTTCAATATCAGAAATAAGTCCGGTTTCGCTATGGACATGAAAATGAGCAAAAAGTCTCGTATTTTTATCGCATTTCTCCTTCAAATCATCAATATCAAGCTCACTTGCAGTATTGAATTTCACCATGCGAACTTCATGTTTTGTGCGTTTGAGCATGGCAATAAAAGCCGGGTGCATTGCCGCATTGGCGATAATATTTCCCGTCGGCAGAGTATTCAAAAAATCACCGAGAAAACGGAAAATTTCACTCCCTGACGAAAAGAAAACCGCATTTGCATCAAGCTGCATATCAAGCGCACTTATACACTTTTTCAATGCTTCATTCTGCGCTTGACGGACAGCATAAGCCCCGAAATGTCTGTTTTCTGCATTAGCACTGTACTTTTGCAGATTTTCTGAAATTACTTTTATATTTTCTTCATCCGGCAGTTGTGCCGAAGCGTGGTCAAAATATATTTTCATCGACAGAACGCCATAAAAACCAGAAAAATAATTCCGTTATAGATAAATGAGTCAAGCACATCAAAAATTCCGCCCATGCCGGGAATCCAATTTGCGCTGTCCTTGATGTCAGCTTCACGTTTCAATGCGGACTCGCTCAAATCCCCGGCAAATGACCCCAAGGAAAGCACCAGTGAACTTATGATTGTCAGAGTCATATTGAAAGGAGAACAGCCGTATTTCAAAAGGATCAAACCTGCCGCAACCGACATCAGCATACCGCCAGCCAATCCTTCATAAGATTTTTTCGGGCTGAAACGCGGCGCAATTTTATGATTTCCCCACGGCAGATAACTGCTTAATTTACCAAAAATATAACCGCCGGTATCGGTCATTTTCGTCACCAGCACCAGATACAGAAAGTCTTTTGCATCCAACGCATACACCCCCAGCAGAGGAATATACAGAAAAGTCAAAAACAGCACACAACCGAAACTGGTGAAACTGTCAATAAAATAACTTTTGCGGTCCTTCGCAAAAAACAACCCCGCAAAACTTACGAAAACTCCAAGAAACGGAATTCCGAAATAACACCCAAATGTAATATCATCAAACTTGCCAATTTTATCATACAAAAC
>JAFVPG010000226.1 GCA_017505415.1 Lentisphaeria bacterium
AGAGAAACGATCATCTGCAATCAAAAGGGAGGCACTTTATTTTGCATGATGGAAAAATGAAATTTCAAAGGTAAAATTTTTACAGTTTGCTGTTGCGCCATTTGCCGGAGAGCATATACAGTGCGCAGAAAATTATGGTTACTGTCTGATATACGATTTCCACAGTCCATGCCTGTGCGGGAGTGGGGTGGTGTTTGATGATGATGAACCAGACGAAAACAATATATATTGCAAGATTAATGATTTCGATAAATACTGTCATTTTCACAGCTCCTGTGCCGGAGACGGAATTGAAGAGAATAAAAGCTCCGATTTGAATGAAACTTGCAATACACATGACGTATGTGATATTTACAGAATCGGCAATGAGTGCAGTATTGTCAGTATATATCCGCAATACCATCTGCGGCCATAGTGCAAAAAATACCAGCAGCGGCACCACGATGACAAAAGCAGTGCATAGGATTTTGCCTATCAATCTCCAAACAAGGTCCGATTTGCCTTCTCCGATAAGATTGCTGATAAGAGAATTTGCGGTTGTGGCGCAGGCATGAATGATGATAAAAGGCAGTGCGGAAAGAGTTCTGATAAGATTGACAACTGCCAGAGAGCGTTCTCCGAGTCTTTCAATTGCCAGAAAGAAGAAAAACCATATTGCAATGGAGAGAAACGGTTGAAGCATCATCCAGAATGAAACAGAAAATACTTTTTTGAGAATGCCGAGACGGGTAAAGGCGGAAAAAGCATAGAATCCGTATTTTTTCATATCTGTCGTTTTCAGCATATAAATAATGTAAACGCACATTGCAATGCCTTCTGCGATGCTTGAGGCAAGAGCCGCACCGGCAATACCCATGCACGGCAGACCAAATTTACCGAAAATCAGAGCATAGTTGAGGAAAATATTTGATAAAACCATGACAACCGAGCTGTATGTAAGTATTTTTGTTTGAGCGATTCCTACATAAAATGCTCTGAATATCGCAGTTATAAAAACAAAAAACAGTCCGTATGCACGGTATTCAAGATATTCGACTGTTGCAGTACATATATCGTTTGATTTTATCATCAGCGGCATCAATTTATCTGAAAAGGAAATAATAAGTATTATCAGAAGCAGTGATGCCAATGTAAGAAAAAATCCGCTGGCATAACATATCGGTCCGATTTTTGAAAAGTTTTTTTCTCCGTTGCGTCTGCCGATGAGGATTTGCGCTCCGAAGCTGAATCCGGAACCAAGCACGAAAAATGCCAGAAAATATACGGAACCGAGCGCCGAGGCGCCGAGTGCGACTTCACTTACTCTGCCGAGAAAGGCGGTATCAGTCATTCCAATCAGATGTTCAACAAGCATGCTGAGCAGTATTGGAAAGGTAACTTTGAATATTTTGCTGTATGAATAACAGCCTTTTTGATCAAATTCAGGAATGTTTTTCATTGTTTTTCAATAGATGTTTTCAGTAATATTGACAGTTGTTGGCAGGGGATTTTGACGGTGAAATTTTTCAATGCTGGAGACTTTTATTTTTTTTCATAAATATCTTTCATGTTGTATTGAGTTTCTGTTTTTGCATAAAGTACCGCGGAATGAATAAAAGTCAAGTACATTTGAGTGTAATTTGACATAAAAAATGTTTTGCTGTTTGAAATGTGATAAAAAAAAGTTATATTACGCAAGAAATATGGTATTTTTGCATGTACAGAACAGAAAGGTTGAATTATGATTGCCAAAGCAGAAGATTTTGAAATTATTGATGCACATACTCATCCGTTTTTGAATTACAAAGACGGTTGTATCGGACCCTACGGCAAACCTGAAGATATGGAGGAGTTTGACCGGGAGATGAAGAAAGTCGGTATTGATTTCTATACCGGTGCGCCGCTTGTAATGCACAATGTGACTGACTTTGCGGAGATAAAGCAGTTGAATGAAGATGCTTTGCGGATACGTGATAAATTCAGTTCTTATATTCCGGCAATGCAGGTGCATGGAGATTTTCCGCAGGAGTCCATTGAGGAGATGCAGAGACTTTACCATAATGAAAATGTCCGTTATATCGGTGAGATAGTTCCTTATATCATGTACACAGGAGAATTCAATTCGCCCGGAATGCTGGAAATTTTCAAGGCAGCAGGTGAACTTGGTATGACCGCCAATTTGCATGACGGAAGCCGTGAAACTGTAATTCCGGTGCTTGAAAACGCTCCGGGGTTGAAAGTAATTCTTGCCCATCCCGGAGAACCGTGGGGACCGACCGGAGCGAAAGACAGATTTAAATTTGTATCAGAACATGAAAATCTTTATATGGATATATCAGGATACGGACTTTTCCGTTGGAATATGTTGCGGTATGCAGTTGATGTATGCGGTGCGGAAAAGATAATTTTCGGATCAGATATGCCCACTTGCAGTGCCGGAATGTATCTTTACGGTGCTTTATGTGAAAATATGACTGATGAAGAGTTCCGTCTGGTGCTTGGCGGTAATTTCCGCCGTCTGCTCGGTTAAAAAAATCTGTAAAAAGTTTAAAAAATATTTGCATTCATGGATATTTGTTGTAAATTATATGGTATAATACCATTAATACCATTAACAATAATACCAAATGACTGAAAACCGTATTACAGAACTTTTCGGTATAAATCCGGCATCTTCAGTTCCGCTCAGGACACAACTTGAACGGAAACTGGAATATTTTATAAATTCTTCAGCCCCCGGTACTGTCATTCCCTCAGAAAGAGTCATGGCGAAATGTCTCGGTATTTCAAGAGTAACGGTTCGTAATGCTATAACTCCTTTCCTCGCAGCAGGTTCCATTGTCCGGCATAATCGCAGCGGTACGGCTGTCGCACCGAAAAAAGTATCTGACGATATAAATGTCAATGAGCTTGCAATAGGGCTGCCGTGGCATTTGCAGCCGGTGACGACTTTGAAATTTCTCTGTTATGAAACATTGAATACTCAGAGAGAATTCTGGGAAAGCGTTGTGGATGATTTCAATGCAGAAAATTCAAATTGCGAGATCGAAACAGTCTGGCTTGACAAAGTTATGAAAGGGCATGCAATGCTCAATTTCATTGCAGAAAATGAGATTGACATCATGCTTAATTCCACTATGTATGAATTGCCGCTTGAATCGCTTGCAATGGAGCTTCCTGCTGACCTTCAGGAAACAGCAGAAAATGCTGATTATGTTTTCAAAGATATGATAATCAGTGATAAAAGTCAGTTCCGTTATGTGTTTCCGTTTCAAATCGTTTACAGCAGGATTTTTTATAATAATGATTTGGCAGAAAAATGCGGTTTGAAAAATGTTAATGAAAGACTTTTTAATAATGATAAAATCGGTCTGATGCTTGAGGCTCTGCCGCAGCTTGGCAAAAATAAAATGGCGTCTTCACATATCTGGTGTCATCTGGCATATCAGGGAATCGTGCCGGATGAGGAAAATATGGAACTTCTTACCGGAGTACTTGACCGGATGTGTGAAGTCAGAGATTTTGAAAATGCTTTTATGTTGAAGCAGGCTTATTCGCTTGATGATGCGGCAAAATTTGTCAATGGTGAAATGCTCTTTTTTGACGGTGCATCACCGCAGCTGCAGGCACTTGGAACTCCTGTTTTTGAATTGAAACAACAGATCGCCGGTCAGCTTGACGGAACTTTCAAATTCGGAACTCCGGTCGGTATCTGCATTGCCGGACAATGCCGCAACAGCGAATTTGCGGCGGAATTTATCCGTTTTCTTGCTTCAAATAAGGTACAGAAAGAGATTGCAGATACAAAAAATGAATTTCCGGTGAAGAAGGAATTTTTTAAATACGCTGCCGCAAAACAGTGCGAATTGAGCTGTGAATATACCGAAAAGCTTCTGAAAAAGACATTTTTATTTCAGAACAGTTCATCGGCACAGGAAAAGGCAATGTATTTTTGCATTTTCAAAACCCGTGACCTTCTGGAAAAAATGATGAAAAATAAAATCTCCTCCGCAGAATGTGCCGCAGGTATTTTGCGCAGTTGGAAAAATTTCAGAGGCAGGAAAAAAATATGAAGAGAAGCGATACAGTATTATTGAAATTCGGCGTGATGACTGATAATCACCTTGCGGACAGTTTTCCGCAGAATTTTTTGCGTACAGAAAGTGTTTTTGCGCTTTTCAAACAACATGATGTCGATGCAGTTGTAAATTGCGGTGATATTACAAATCGCTATCAGTTGGAAATGCTTGAACTGCATAATGAAATTTTTAAGAAGGTTTTTTCCGGAGACGATAAGCCTGAAAAATTGTGGATAGCCGCAGGGCATGATGTCGCCGGTGCGGAGGATAAATGTTCTGCGTATGATGAAGTCGCAGAAATACTTGACAGCGGCGGATTGAATTTTGTAAAAGAGATAAACGTTTTTGTTTTTATTGGAATTTCGCAGGAACAGCCGTGGCATATTCTGGAAGATATGCTGCAGAAACATTATAAAAATGACACCAGACCGCTTTTTGTGATAACTCATGAGCCGCCGTTTGATACAGTTTTGAAGAGTGAATACAGTTTTTTCAAAGAGTTGCGGAATATTTTGAATAAATACCCGCAGGTTGTAAGCATTTCCGGTCATACTCACTCCCCGGTTTTTCTGGATCGTAATATTTGGCAGGGGGAATTTACGGCAGTCAATGCCGGATCGCTTTTTTACTGGAAAGATGCTCCGGTCGGAGCGGCAAGCAGACGGCTTGATTCATGTGATGCCATGATTTTTGAAATTTATGACGGAAAAATTGTCATACGCCGTTTCAATATGCTTTCAAATGAGGAGATTGCACCTGAAAATCCGTGGATATTGCCATTGCCTTTTGATAGGGAAAATGCGCCGTTTGTGCCTGAAGTGCGTGCAGAGAGATTTCCGGTTCCTGAATTTGTCTCAGGAGAAGGTTTTGAAATTGTTTTTGACGGCGAGCCGTTCAGCATGGCATATTGCAGGATTCCGGAAATACTGGCGGTTGAGTCGTTCAATAATTTGAGATTTGAACTTTATGAAGAACAAAATGGCGGTATGGTAAATATATCTGTTTTTGATTTCTGCAACGATTACCGCAGTGATTCTGATAAATCCTGCGTGGAGATTCCTGTCGGGCTGTTAAAAGGCAATTTGAATTATCATATAAAAGTGACACCGTTCAATCTTTACGGAAAAGCAGGAAAATCTTTTGAGCTTGATTTCAGAACGCCGGCAAGTGCATTGCAGGAACTGCCGTTTGACGGATTTGAAGGTATTCTGAAAGAGGATGGCAATATTTATCAGACTGAAGAATTTGCAACTTCTCATGATATGGAAGTAATTCATATCGTACTCAAAAATGATTTGCAGAAATTCAAAAATGAAAATATTTTTACAGTAATTGAAATCGCAAGTGAACATGCAGATACTCCTGCAATTCTAATGGCTCACGGTGATGCTCCGGATTATGGCAGACATTATCTGCTGAAGGGAAAAACTGCTGTGATGCGTCACAGTTTTGATTTAAAATATATCAGTGGGGAACGCTTATCCGTATTTCTCGGAGAGGGGACTCCCGGCAAATATAAAATTCACGATGTGAAATATTATAAAATAATAACCCAACCCTTAACAGAAAGGACAAAAAAATGAAGAAAAAATTCACACTCATCGAACTGTTGGTCGTAATTGCGATCATCGCAATTCTTGCAGGTATGCTGCTTCCGGCACTCAATAAAGCAAGAGAGAAGGCACGAAATGTTAGTTGTATTAATAATTTGAAGCAGCTGGGATTGGGGCTTGCAACTTATACTATGTCTTATGACGATTATTATCCAACTTTGAGAACTGATGCTGGAAGTGTCGGGGTCTGGTGTTATCAAATAACAGCTGTATCCGGAGATATTCCGATGTCTTCTTTGATTTGTCCCGGCGCAGATATGTACTGCAAGCGTTTTGCGAATTATCCTGAACGTTCCAATGCAGTCAAGCGGGGAGTTGTTCTTACTGATGCTCAGATAATAAATACCACCAGTTATGGAATCAATGTCGGTATTGCCGGTTGTAATTATGCTGTTGCTGAATTGGATGCTGTGGATGATAAGATTCTCAATGGCAGATTCAAGGTTAATAATGTTGTAAGTCATTCAAATACAATAGCTATTGCAGAACAGGGATCTATTACATCCGGAGACAGTCATAAATCTGCCCATACATCTGTTGCAAGATTTCCTGATCATGATACAGGAGAGATTTATCATGGCAATGTCTCAAATATTTTGTGGTGTGACGGGCATGTTTCTGCTCATATAAAAGCAAAAACTTCTATGGTTCGTAATGACGTAAGAACTGCATTGAAAAATATATGGTATCATTACCGTAAGGAAAAATAAGGTGTTTTTATGAAGTTTTTCTATACTTTTATTTTCCTGCTGACGGTGTTTATACCGCTGTCAGCAAAGGAGGCTTTCGGCTTCGGGCGTGATGTTCCGTGGCAAAAGGCGGCGCCGAAGGGAAAGTTTTCCGTATCAAAGGATAATATTCTTGCGCTTGACGGCAAAACAGCAGGAATGGATATTGATACAAAACTATTGCAGAATCCGGAAAAGGGCATAACTTTGATGGCAGTTTTAAAAGTTGCCAAATTTCCGTATCTTACTTCCGAAGATAAATATCATGATGCAATTTTCTGCCGCAGACATCAGTTGATCATGGGAATTGATTTTGATCGTTTTTACGTCAATTTCCATAACGGACAGAAGTGGTTCGCTCCGCTGTTGGTGAATGTAAAACTCAATGATAATCAATTTCACTCTTTCGCAATGACTGCCGAAAGGATCAGAGTTGAATCGCAGGGCGATGACCATCTGGCTGTCAGAATGTACTTTGACGGAAAACTTGTTCTTGAACGGAATATCCCCAATGTCAAAGTTGCTGACAGTACCGGCGAACTCAATATCGGCTATTCTTCAAGTTTCGGCAAAGTCTGGAATCTCGGCGGTGAAATCATTGACGTTAGAGGTTATAACAAAGTTCTCTCTGTTAATGATATAGAGGATTAGACCGCAAAATTCAAAGAAATCAAAAATCAGCCGCAGCGCAGTCTGCGTTTGAGTGATTCAGACCGTAAACTGCTTGATTCTCTGCCGCAGAAAGGTTCTGCTCAGCTGCTCGGTGCTGTTTCTGCTGTCAGAAATCTTGCATATAAAACAACAAAATTTAATTGGCAGAAAACCTCAAAAATTCTCAAAAACGGCAGAGTAACTGCAAAAATTCTTGCGCAGAACGGTTTGTATCAGTATAAACTTGACAATGCGGTATTGACTGTTGCCGCCGGCAAAGGTTATGCAGATGCTGTATCACTTTTTGACACGGTTAATAATCGTGAACTGCTGATGCATGATAATCCTTTTTTCCGTTTGCGGATAAAAAATGACAGACTTTCTCCGGTCAATGCAGAATCTTCTGAATTTATAAAAATCAATGATAAAAAATTTGCAATCAGATATAAATTCAAAAATTCTTCGGCAACAGTCAATTTTGATTGCTCAAATAACAGAATAAACTATTCAATCAATGCTGTTCCAAACAAAAATATAAGTTTTGACAATGTTGAATTTCCGGCATTGGAACTTCGTAATATTTCACCGGATGCAGCACTTTTTGCTCCGGTAATGTCCGGAGTTGAACACCCCGGTGCAGTTAAAAATAATATCAGTTATGAATTGGAATATCCCCGTGGTATAGCCTCGATGCAGTATGGCGCATTTTATGATGAAAAAGGAGGGCTTTTCTGGTCGCCGGCTGATCCGCTTGCCCGCGCCAAACAGTTGAGCTATGTCGCAGGAGCAAACCGTGTGAAAATCGTTTATCAGTGGTATCCGGTACAGAATGCCGCATTTGTTCCCGGCTGTCCTGTACGGCTTGAACTTTTCAAGGGTAACTGGTACGGGGCGGCAATGCTTTACAAACAGATGCTGACAGATATTGATGCATTATATTGGGTCAAACAGCCTTTGCCCCGCAAGGATTCTCCGGAGTGGTTGAAAAATAATACTCTCTGGTTTTTGCACGGCGGTTCCAAACTTACCTCAATGGCACAGTTCAAAAAAATCCGTGAATATCTTGGATTGCCTTTCGGAGTGCATGTTTACCGCTGGAACAGCAAAACTTTTGACCGTGATTATCCGCATCACAGAGGATTGCCGTCATTTATGGATCTGATTGCAGAATGTCACAGCATGGGAATACGCATTACTCCATATATCAACGGCAGATTGTGGGAAACGCTCGACCGCCGGGAAGAAGATTATCTTTATTCTAAAACCGGTAAAGAAAATTGTGTTGTGCGGAAAGACGGCAAAATTGCCATGTCAGTTTTTAATAAAGCAAATTTCGGTATTATCTGTCCTTATACTCCGGTTTATGAAGAGATGATGCGCAAATCATGTTTCATGCTTGAAAAAATGGGAATTGACGGAATTTATATCGATCAAATCGGTGCCGCCGCTCATATAATGTGTTATAATAAAAAGCATGGTCATGCCGTCCCTGATGATACTGCATGGTTTGAAAAAGGTCATCATAAAGTATTTTCAAAGATTCGTGCGGAAATGAAAGCAAGAACGCCGGAAGTCATTCTCACCACAGAAGATAATGCAGAAACATGTATCCGCAATTTTGATGCACTTCTCTGCTGGCGGTGGATGTACAAAGGGCAGGTTCCTGCATTTTCCGCAGTTTATAACGGACGTACACAGCTTATCGGCCTTACCTATGATTTCAAACGTGATGCAGAAGCATCATTTGCCAAAGCCGCATGGCAGATAATCGGCGGCGGACAGATCGGCTGGTTTAGCAGTGATTATTTCTGCGCACCGGAAAAACACGATTTCCGTGTATGGGTAAAACAGCTTATGCGTATGCGTCTGGCATTGATTGACTTTTTCAATGAAGGTGAAATGGCAGCTCCTGTAAAATTCAGCAAGCCTGTTCCGGAAAAAGTTCTATTCTGGGGCGGTCACGGCACTCTCCGTGTCAATACTCCGGAACTCTATTCCACTGTTTGGCGCAAAGATAATATCCACGCTGTGATTCTGACTAATAATACTGCAAAAACTGCAGTAAACAGCCTGACTTTTGCGCCCGGGCAAAAAGGCCGGGTCTATGTTTTTGACAGTGATGGCAAGGAGAAAAGTTTTGCATATAATCATAATGTAAAATATGATTTCAACCTCCAACCGCATACTTTCCAAGTGTTGCTGACTGTTCCGGAAACGGAAAAGGCGGAAGATTTGCTTAATGCTGTAAAAATGCAGTTCAAACTCATCCAGGCCATTCCGTCAGAGAATGATCCATTTGATAATAAATCGAAAAATATGGCAGTTTACAATGAACTTTCATGGATAACTACGGTCAAAACTGATAAATTTGAATGTCAGTTTTTCCCGGGAGCAATGTATCCGACTGCTTTTGCATTAAAAGATGGAACACCGCTTGCTCCTGTCAGTTTCAAAGACAGAGTTGCCATCGGCAAAGATGTTTATTATCTTGACTGTGACCGCTGGGCTGAACGCAAGGTGATTGAAAATTCACCTGAAAAGTTTGTGCTTGAAATTCATGGTACTTACTGTACATCTGCCCGTGAATACGCAGCCAAAGGACTGAAAGCAGTTTACCGCTATACTTTCAACCGCAACAGTTCTGAAATTGATGTTGAAGCGGAAGTTACCATGCTTGACGGTTCAAATTCAGTACCTGAATTGCTTGACCTTCAGTGCGACAGCAAAACTTCACGCATTTCATGGAGCTTTGATGTTCAGCAGAAAAAACAAAATAAATTTGTCCGTAAAGGTAAAATTTTTATAAAATAAAAGGAGAAAAAATGAAAAAATCAATACTTTTTGTATGTTTGTTTGCAGCAGCTGTATCATTTGCGGCAATTCCGCAGTCAATAGTGCTTGAATCCGGAAATGTACGTGTCCGTCTGGATGGCAGAAAATTTTGGAACATGAATAAAATCGAATGGAAAAACCGTCTTTTCGGAATAGATGAAGCCGGAGCGCATTACGGCATAACCTATCAGCCGCAGGGAAGCAAATTTTTCATCGGATCAGGTCACAATGAATCCGGGACTACCGAAAAATTGGTGTCGCTTGAAATTTTCGCTGACGGCAAAAAGGTCACTCCCGCAGAAAAAGTCGTTATAAAAGGAAAAAAGATTGAAGTAAAAAAAGTTTCAAAAATCACCGATATGCTGGTGAAAACCAGTTTTGTTATCGAAAAAGACATGATTTATGAGGTTGCTGAAATTTCTGCTGAAAAGCCGGTAAAAATCAATTTTCTTTACTTCTTCATGCATCCGTGGTCAACCCGTTTTGATAAATTCCATGCAGTCGGAAATGATGGTTCAAAATTGGATTTGACTTTCAAATCTGATGGCAGTTTTCCCAATCGTAAATTTGTTCCATCTGCCTCATGGTATGATACAGAAAGCGGTCTCGGTGTAGCAACTGTTATCAAAAATATCAAAGGTCAGAAAAAGCCGCAGCGTTTTCTCTGGGATCGTACAAATTACCGCAAGGATTATCTCTGTGATTATGCATATTCCACTCTCAAGCCCGGAACTGTTGTGGTTTATGAAGCAAAAACCGGATTTTTCCAACAGAATAAGAGTGCAGAATGGATAGCTGCAGCTGATGAACTTTTTAAGAAACTCAGTGAATAACCCGGAATATATATTTCAGATATACAAAAAGCTCTGCTGTAAAAGGCAGGGCTTTTTTATTGTTTGAGTTGAATATTTTATAATAAAAAAACGTCTCCCAAGATAATTTTTCTTTATCTGACTTTCTTTTTTTTGTAAAAGAGGTAAGGGAGACAGCTTTCTTTATTTTACTTTCTTTCACTGACAGTTGGCGGAAAAGGGCAAAAGCTGTATTATAAGCCCGGAAACAGCTTTCTTTTGTTTTACTTTTCTTTCACTTGGAAAGAAAAGTAAATTAGATTTTGAATTGATCACCGAATCGTTCACGAGCGGCTTTAGCCAAATCTTCACGGACGGAAGGATGTGCGATACTGATGAGGAGTTTTGCGCGTTCCTGAAGGGATTTGCCGTAGAGATCAACTCTGCCGTATTCAGTAATGAAATGATGAATCATGCTTCTGGGAGTGACAACACCTGCACCTTGAGTGAGGGTCGGAACTATTTTGCTGACACCTTTATTGGTGCATGAACTCATGGCAATGATCGCTCTGCCGCCGGGGGAACGGGAAGCGCCGTAAATAAAGTCAAGCTGCCCGCCGACACCTGAATAAATGTTTTGCCCGATGGAATCTGCACAAATTTGCCCGGTAATATCAACTTCAATAGCGGAATTGATAGAAACAACATTTGGATTCTGAGCGATTATGAAAGGATCGTTGGTGTACCGGACATCTTTCATCAAAACGAGCGGGTTATCGTTGATGAAGGCATGAAGTTTATGAGAGCCCATGAGGAAACATGCGACAAGTTTGCCCTGATCGATTTTTTTGTATCGTCCGGTGATAACTTCTTTTTCAACGAGAGGAATAACGCCGTCAGAAAACATTTCAGTATGCAATCCGAGATCTCTGTGATTTTCGAGGAGAGAGAGAATAGCATTGGGGATGGAACCGATACCGAGTTGAAGACAGTCGCCATCATTGATAAGTTCTGCGCAATGCAGACCTATGGTTTTGTCGATTGCGCTTGGGGCGGGATAAATAACTTCTTTGATCGGGCGGTCATCGTGAACGACCATATCAATAGAAGAGTAGGGGATCAAAGCGTCGCCGAAAGTTCTGGGGATGTTCGGATTTATCACTGCAATAACTCTTTTTGCATGCTGAACAACAGCAAGAGTCATGTCGACTGAGAGACCGAGAGACACATATCCGTGACGATCGGGTGGAGAAACTGCAATAAAAGCAACATCTATCGGCATATATCCGTCACGGAAAAGAGTTTGCGTTTCATGAAGTGAAATAGGAATATATTGAACTCTGCCTTCGCGTGCAGCTTTGCGTGTACTGTCTCCGACAAAAAAGGTGTAAGTTTCAAAAATGCCGTCAAATTCCGGAGTGGCATACGTTGCTTCAGTCAGCAGGATAGTATGAATAAGTTTGACATTGCATAATTTACCGCTGCGCCCGACATTGCATAATTCTTCAATTAAAATTTCAGGAGTACAGCCGAAACAGCTGAAATAAACAGAATCTCCGGATTTTACATTGCTTACCGCCTCTGCGGCACTTACTATAGCCGGTGTCTTTGCCATGTTAAAAAATCCTTAGTAAAATAGTTTTCATTGAAAGTTATTTTGACTATAATTTAGCATTGTTTTGTTATTTTTTCAAATAAATACATAAAAAATGGCAATAAAAACTTATTTTTGCTTGACAAAGTCTTTTTTGCTTTTATATTGTTGTAGATGATATTAATTAATGATAACATTAAAAAAACAGGATAAAAAAATGGCGGCAATTGATTATTTTTTGCAGTTCATGCTTGACAATAAAGCATCCGATATGCACCTGTCAAGTAATAAACCTCCGGCATACCGTATTGATGGTGAAATGATTTTCTGTGAATCGGAACCATTAGGGACTGATTACATTTACTCTCTGGCAGATGAGATCATGAATGAACGCAACCGCCAGATTTTTGCAGAAACCAATGATGCTGACCTTGCGTACTCATTGGCATCGACAGGAGACCGCTTCCGTGTGAATGTATTCCGTGACTTGTACGGTGTTGGTATTGTTGCCCGTGTTATTCCTGCAAAAATTCTGACATTTGAACAGCTTAATCTGTCACCGGCGATCGCCAATCTCTGTACATTGAATAAAGGTCTGGTATTGGTCACAGGACCTACCGGGTCAGGTAAATCAACTACTCTGGCGGCGATGATCGACTATATCAACCGTAACCGTACCGACCATATCATTACGATTGAAGACCCGGTTGAATTTGTGCATAAAGATCAGAAATGCCTTATCAATCATCGAGAAGTGGGACAGCATACAAAATCATTCAGTGCAGCTCTGCGTGCCGCTTTGCGTGAAGACCCTGATATTGTGCTGGTCGGTGAAATGCGAGACCTGGAAACCGTGGAAATTGCTCTTGAAACTGCGGAAACAGGTCACTTGGTTTTCGGTACATTGCATACCACAACAGCTGCCCGTACAGTGGTTCGTATCGTTCAGCAGTTTCCTGCCAACCGTCAGGATCAGATACGAATGATGCTTGCAGAATCTCTGCGCGGTATTATCTCACAGACTTTGTGTAAAAGAATCGGCAAAGGGCGTGTCGCCGCTCTTGAAGTTTTGCTTGTAACCAGTGGTATTGCAAGTCAGATCCGTGAAAATAAAGTACACATGATCGAATCATCTATTCAGACCGGATATAATCTTGGTATGCGTACATTGAACGGCGCATTGCTTGAATTGGTTGAAAATGAAATGATCACTACCGAAGAAGCCATCTTCCGTTCTCTCGACCGTCAGTCATTGATGAAAATGTTTGAAGAACACGAAATCGAATATGAAGTCGAAGACGATGACGATGAAGAATTTGACGAAGAGTGATAAATAAATCACTTCAGGCAGGGGAGGGAATTTTTTTCATTACTTTTGTTAATGAATGTAAATTTTTTCTTCCTTGAAGACAAGTTTTTTAAAAAAGAAAAAGATATTTGTTTTGAGCTGTAAACAGGCTGTTGCTGAAATTCAAAGGTTGTGTACTAAACGTAGACTGATTTTTTTATTGCAAGGGGGCTGCTTGCGCCCCCCCGCACCCCCGCAAGGGGATATCCATCCCCATTTGGTAACGGCATAGCCGTGATGTGAGCGGCTGGGTGGTGTCAGTCTTGTCTGTTTGTGGCAAAATGTTTCCTTTGTCCTCCCTCTTTTTTGAGGGATGACAACGAAAATCTTTTGCCACGATTCGC
>JAFVPG010000227.1 GCA_017505415.1 Lentisphaeria bacterium
ATATTAACCTTGGAATAACAAAGGAGGTTTCAGATGATTCAGCGTTTTATTGAGGTACAACTGCAGCGTTTGGCTGCACAATTTCCGGTCATAACCATAACCGGGCCCAGACAGTCCGGCAAGACTACTTTGGCACAATACTATTTCAAAGATTATGATTATGCGAACCTGGAAGACCCGGAAGTTCGTGCTTATGCCGCAGAAGATCCGAAAGGATTTCTGGCAGATCATCCGACTCCGTTGATTATTGACGAAGTTCAGCGGGTTCCGTCATTATTGAGTTATATTCAAGTCATATCAGATCGTGATCGCAAAGCAGGGCAGTATGTTTTGACCGGCAGTCATCAGCCTAAATTGAAAGCTGAAATCAGTCAATCTCTGGCAGGTCGAACAGGTATTTTGCAATTACTGTCATTGTCTATTGCTGAACTTGCGGCTGCCGGTTGTTCATTAGACCGAGATGCGTTGCTGCATCGTGGTTTTATGCCTAAACTTTATGCCATGCCGGATGCGGATGCTGAACTGGAATATTCCAACTATTTTGCGACTTATGTTGAGCGGGATGTCAGACAATTGATCAATTTGCAGCATCAGCACGAATTTGAAGTATTCGTCCGTCTGCTGGCTGGTCGGGTCGGACAGCTTTTGAACTTAAACAGTCTGTCCGATGATATTGGAGTAAGTGCAAAAACGCTCAAGGAATGGCTGAATATTCTGGAAGCAAGTTATATTGTTTTCAGATTGCCGCCATATTTTGAAAACTTCGGTAAACGTCTGGTCAAAACGCCGAAAATCTACTTTACTGAACCGGGACTTGCCGCATGGCTGATTGGAATCAAGTCTGCCGATATGGTCAAACGTGATCCTCTGATTGGCAATCTTTTTGAAAATATGATTATAGTTGAAGCGTTGAAAGCCCGTTTGAACTCCGGAAACACACCTGATATGTATTTTTTCAGAGATCAGCGGGGGTATGAAATCGATATGTTGATTGCCGCTGAACGCAAACTTTATCCGTATGAAATCAAAGCTGCTCGCACATGGTCTTCTGATTTTGCAAACAATTTGAAATCTTTTGCAGAACGTGATGCAAAAATAGAAAAGGGTACGGTGATTTATGCCAGTGATTTGAAACGTTCCGGCAATCCGGCAGCAGTAAACTTTGTCAATACCGCAGATGTTATACCGGAATAAACTGCTGTAAAGATGTTTTTGCTATAATAATACGGCTGGATATGTGCGGTTGTTTTTTGCCCTTTTTTTATGTTGAAAATATCCCCGAATATTCCCCGTTTTAGTTGAAATTTTGTTGTTTTATGCTATATTTTACTGTCTTCAAATCAGTAGGGATGAGGGTTTGATTCCCGGTTTGGAGATTGGCTGATCGGCAAACAATAGACTTTTCTACTTTTTTCACTATGAAATGCGGCATTCCCCATTTCTTCCCCGTTTTGTCAAATTCGGGATTCTGGATATGATGTGCTATAAAGTGCCAAAGTTTATAGAGATTGAGGGTAAAATGTCTGTTTTTGAGCTGGGCAATGAGAGGTTGAAAATTCCCTCTCTCTCCGCCATTTTTTTTTGCCAAAAAAAATGGTGAACGAAGACGCAAGTCTTCTCTTCACGCTTTTGTGCAAACAAAAGCTCTTCACTCAAAACCGAGGGTTTTCTTCACATCTTCACCAAATTCCAGAAGCCTTGCTTGTGAAGACGCTCCCGATGGTCGCTTGTGAAGACGTTCCGCTTACGCTCCACTTGTGAAGTTTTCTCCCTACGGGAGTAAGGATGGTGTTATCTTTTACTGCGCTTCGCTTACACGGCGGCAAGCCGCCTTGATTTTTTCTTTTTCGGTGATATATTACTTTACAGAAGGAGATCATCTTATGGCTGAAAGCAAATTGCCAAGTTGATTCCGAAAAAACTTATTGAAAAATTATTATTTTTTCTCTTCTCCCCTTGAAATAATGAAAAAAGATGGTATATTAGGGAAATATCAAACGAAATGAGGATCAGATGAGACAGTTTTTCAACAACATTAACAGCATGATTATTATTATCGCCGCCATTATTATCGGCTGCGGTACGGCTGGTTATTGTTGAGAGAAACGGTATAAGAAATAAAAAATTCAAGCCTCTCTGCGGTGATCAGCTGCAGAGAGTTTTTTTGTTTATCACAGTTTAACAGGAAAAAAATGAATACGATGAAGTTTGAAAACAGTTTCAGCTATATCCCGGCACTCCTTGTGTCCGGTTCCTCTGTCGTATCCATTTTCATTGCCATTGCTATTATTATTTCCATAATTATCAGCGTAATTATCATTACGCCACCCGGCATGGCATAGAGAAAGTTCTTTCAACATTGGATCACAGCCCTGCCGGAGAAACGATTTCCGGCAGGGCTTTTTTTATTTTAATCAACACAAATTCAGGAATATACAAATGAAAAGATCAGGAGCAGAAATAGTAATAGAGTCCTTGTGCCGCAATAGGGTCAAGACCGTTTTCGGTTATCCTGGTGGTGCAGTTCTCCCTATCTATGA
>JAFVPG010000228.1 GCA_017505415.1 Lentisphaeria bacterium
CGGCTGGCTTCCGCGGCTTGCCGGATGGGTGCTTTTGCTGTATATGCTTTTGCTTGCTCAATCGTTTGTAAATCAAGCTCAAATCACTTTGTATGGTCCTGCCGGTTATGTTACCCGGCATTGTGTGTTTTATACACCGGATTTAGGGGATTTCGGTTATACCAATCCCGGTGGGATGATGATTCAGTTGATTAAATTTCTGCTCCTGATTGGCAGCATTGTTTTGGCAACATCTTTGTTGACCGCATGGGGCATTCACAAAGCAAAGTTGTTCAGAAAAATAAAATTGGCGGACAAATGGCTGATTTCTGCTTTGATATATGCGGTGGTTGCCGTTGTATTCACTGCAACAGACTGCAGTTCAGCCTATACAGTAAGTGGCAAGTTTTACGCCAAAGTCAGAGAATGTCAGACCATTGCCGATTATGAAAAACTGTGCGGTAAGGCGGTGTGGCAAAAAACAGTTGACGAAAAGGATTCTGAATTTATCAAAGCCATTGCGTGGTTTGAAAATAGTGGTTTCCAGCCGGGGCGGGAACTGCATATATTCCAATACCGCAAGCCGGAAGTTTATCTCCTTGTATGGAGCAAAAACGGAAAAATCGTCCACCGCGACTGGTGCCACCAGAGCGCGGCAAAAGACAATCTGAAATTTGGAGAGTAATAACGGCTTATGGGTTCTGTTTTAGCGCAAATGAAATTTGATTTTACAAATTTTACGGCAAAGGTTTCAGAGTTGAACCGTTTGCATAAATCGCTTCACGAATTGAGCGATTTGCGTTGGCGCACACAAAAAGCGGAAGATATTGCCCGTTGGGAAAATGCCGTCAGAGTGTGGAAAGAGTATTCCGGTTTTGGAGAAGATACCAAGTTTTATTTCTTTGAAAGTTGCGATTTTCTCTCTGCTCTTGCTTCCGGCGATGCCGATGCAAAAGAATCCGCCATCAGATTTCTTGAGTTTGATCCTTACTACTATCGCAGCGGATACATAAAAAGCAAACTGCTGGTACGGTTGAAAAATATTAAATTGTCCGCATCTGAAGTCAAACGGTTGCAAAAAGTTATCTGCAACGCGATCGTTTCACCGCAGCCGAAGAGTGAATTCAAATATTATGCCCGATTGCTGAAAAATGTCGGTACTCCGGAATTCCGGCAGAAACTGCAAGCCTTGCCCGTTCCGGGATTACCATATCTGAAAGCCCGGTTGGAATGTTGCCTGCAAGAGGTGTATTGGAGGCACAAACAATGAAATTGCGTCATAAAATATTGTGGGTGGTGGCAGGCGTGATTCCGTTCGTGTTATGGGGGCGCGCTTTTATGTGTTCCGATTTCACATGGGCGTTCAACTTGATAGCATTTTCAATTTGGTGGCTTATTATTTACTCTGCTGCTCAGTTGATCATTCTGTTTATGTTGGGAAAGAAAAAATACGGTTTCAGGAAAACTTTTTTGGCAAGTTGTGCTGTCATTGCCGGTTTGTTCTGTTTGTATTTGCTGATCTTTTTGATATTGCGATTGTGCGGAGTGCTACAATGAAAAAGTTTTTTCCCAATCCGTTACAAAAAGGATCTATGTATGAATGAGGCGTGGAAAATATTTTTTGAAATGTACTTTTCCAATGGTGCAGACATATTTGTATTTGTCATTGCTCCGATGTTGTGGGTAAGCAGTATGTTTATAGCACGTAGACATATAAACTGCTGGCAGGTAAGCAAAACCACCTGCTTCCTTGTTATGTACGGACATGTTTTTATCAACTTGCTTGTATTGCTGCTGCAAGGAGATAGCTTTGGTAGCTTTGGTAATGCACTTGGAATTTGGGTATTGCTGATTGTTATTGCACCAGTATTTCCGTGGATTACAGCTCTTGTTCTGAATGTTATAGAACTTGTCTGTTACGGAAAAAAGAAGATTTCCACTGCTAAAGGAAGAGAATTAAAAGATTTTCTGATCATCCGCAGTGTGTCGCAGTTGGTATTATTGTTGATGATTGCGCTGGGGCACTTTTATACGACTGTTGTTCTTTGCGCGGGAGGAGTTTCCTGTTGAAAAATGAAATAAACGAGCGTTTCATATCTGAAAGCGCGGCAGGAGTGTTGCCTGCAAGAGGTATATTGGAGTTACAAACAATGAAAAAGAGGATTAAGTTTATTGTGACAATATCGGTAGCTTCAATATTGTCAATTTTCGTTACATTTTGTTGTTCACAACATTTACATAATGCGAAAAAGTTCGATACTGCAAAGCAATATCACTGCTATTCGGATATAGTTTTGTTGTTGGGAGAACCAATGTGGAGTTTTGATCTTGAAAACGAAGATGAACGCCATTACGCATACAAGGTGTTAAGGGAAAATTTGTCGAAAAATACAGAATTGTACTCCAACAAAAAGGTTGCAGTTTGGGAAAAAAGCAAAATTGGAGCAAAATGTTTCTGGGTGGAATATAAGAAAGACTCCAAAGAGATCATACGCTGCGGTTTTGTTGGTTTATGATTGAATATGTCATGGGAGAAACAATGGAAATATATTTAGCAGTTTTATTTTTATGGCTGATCACCGGATTGATTTTTCTGATCAATGCGGTTTGCTGTCACACATGGACTGACTTGGTGGAAACGCTGATACTTGCTGCCGTATGGGGAGTGTTTTTTGCGTTTGATATTTTCTTCCCGGTCATGATTCCTGCGGTTGTTGTAATGACAGTTTGGAACAGCGTTATTGTTTGGAAAGCAATAAAGCAAAAGTCAATACCAGAAAAATTATGGATAAGACTTTGTATTGTTCCTGTTCATTTCCTGTTCGGAGCATTTTTTGTGTATTTCTGGCGACTGACGGAGCAGATATAATGAAAAAACTTCTCTTCACATTTACGGTTATTTTCGGCAGCTTGCTCCTGACCGGATGCGCCGGAACACGCTTTACGGAGATGCTTTGGTCAATCGGTACAGAAGAAGATTATTTGATCGTGCCGGATAATCGGGCGTTCATTTGCTATGAATCCGGAAAAGGCAACTATTTGCAACGAGATTACTATTTGAAATGTGAAAAACGCACCTATCACAATTCCCCCGGTTGGTTTCAGTTGATTGGAATTCCAATAAGTTTCCGCCCAAACCGGTATGAACGGATAAAAACAGCAACCGAACAGATAATCGTAAAAATTTCTGCGGATAAAAAGAAAGATTTCAGAGCAGAAGGTCCTATTTATCCTCCTGATTTTCTGGTTGGCGGAACGATTGTTGATAAACTGCCATCCGATGCACGGGCACTCAACGCTTCAGATATAGATAACATTATTGACGGAGATATTATTGAATTGGATGGCGTTCACGATCGGATTTTAGGCAAGAAAATCGCCTGTCGGAAAAGTGCGGCAAGTTATTGGCTGGTTCCTTTGATGTTGCCGACAATTTGTATTGATGCAGCGACTCATCTTTGCTGGCCATTGAATCTGGCTGTTGGTATAGGTTTATTGAAAAATGAAGTGAAATACCGGGAAGCCAATCCTCATACCAATCATTGTCAATATGAGCAAAACCATTGTCCGAGGTGAAAAATGCAGAAAGAAGATGGAGCAAAAGATTTTTTACCGGATGAGCAAAACGCTGATAAAGTGAGCGATTATCCGGCAGTGCTGGTGATTTATTCTGCAATAGCAACAGCGGCGCTGGTGTTTTTGCTTTGGGTATTTCCAAATCCTTTTGTCATGCTGCTGCCATTCTTTGTTCCGAAGTTGATTCTTGCTATTTTGAAAAAAGAATCTCCGCCAGGTCAGCAAGATAAAAAAGTTGTCCGAACTCTCCTGTTGCTTTCTATTTTTATCAGTACTGTTGTTTCGGTATTGTTTTGCGCAGGCACAACAGATGCCGCATTTGGTATGCGTTACGCTTTTTTGAGTTTTAACACTGTGTTGGGAATTTCTGTGTTTTTCAGATTTTCAATGCCGCGTTATTGGAGTTTATCAGTGGTTGTGCTATATTTAATACAGTTAGGCTGGGCGTTTGAGAGATTTTTTGCTAATCCGGGAATGTGAAAGGATTTAAGTGCCATGGATAATTTGAAATACTTATACTTTTCCAGTGCGAGCGGGATCTTTGCTTTTGGGATTGCACCGATTTTGTGGATCGGCAGTCTGTTTGTCGCCCGAATCAATCGGCTGCAAATCATCAAAAGTGTGCTGTTTTTGTTAATGTACGGACATTTTATTCTTTATTCAATTATCTCACTGACAAAAAG
>JAFVPG010000025.1 GCA_017505415.1 Lentisphaeria bacterium
GCAAGTAATGTATTACCGAAAAAAACATTTTATAAGTTATTCTCTGTAGCAAACAGAAACAAATTTTTTCGCTCAAATCAATAAGTCGGGCAGGAAAGATTTATGCTAAACGCCCTGTTCAGGGTAAATGAGAGTTGAAAGGTTGTCGCTATCAAATCTGACCGGCTTTTTGCGTATTTCTGAAATCAGATGCTTAAAAATTCAACAGGAGATGCAAAATTTTGACCATCACTTCCAGTATAATCATCGCTCATGACCTCAAACATTATCTTGGCATGGTATTTGCTATTAAAAGTGAAGAACTTTATTTTTTTATTTGAAAATCAAGGTTTGATGTGATAGATTATTTCTTAAACAGGAAATAGTCAATATTTGAAAGGATGTATCGTGGACACATTGATTTTAACCGGATGGGGCTGGAATGATTATGCGGTGGCGGCGGCTCTTGCGTTACGGCATTTTCGGAAGGCTGATATTCTGGGGATAAGCACAAGGCGGCTGCCGGAGTTTTTGAACGAAGTCGCAGGCTATAAAGAGATTGTAATTATCGGCATCGGCTTGACCGGCACTACGGAATTGCTTGCAAAAGCTTTGTTGAAACAGAAAGGTAAAGGCGTAAATGTCTCGTGGATAAGCTGTATTCCAGTCCCGGAACACCTCGATGAAACGATTTGCTCAAATCTTGATATTTTTGTAGATGGCAGAGGTATAACCGATGCGGTAAGCTGCCGGTATGATATGCCGTATGATGACCTGAAGCCGTTTATTCCGCAGGTTTCTGCCAAAGAGATGACTTCCTATCATTTTCTGCTGGAAGCCGCTATGTACTCCTACCGGAATTATCAGGATGAAAAATCCTACGGTCTTGCCATAAAGCATCTTTCCCGGAAAGATCCGGAAAGTGCCTGGTCAAGTTCCGAGAAGCAGTTGGTCGAACACTACAAACGGTACGGCAACCGGGAATTGGTCGGCAAAAGTGCCGCTATGCAGAAGCTGCTGGGACAAATAAACATGGTGGCCGATCATCCGGATGCCCGTGTTCTGATTTTCGGTGAAAGCGGAACCGGCAAGGAGACGGTTGCGTTGCAGATCCATAATAAATCTTCCCGGAACCGTGAACCCTTTATTGCGTTCAACTGTGCCAGTGTCACCCCCAATCTTCTGGAAGATCGTTTTTTCGGTCATGAAAAAGGAGCTTTTACCGGAGCAAATGAACAGCGGCCGGGACTTTTTGAGCAAGCTGATGGCGGTACACTTTTTCTTGATGAGATCGGAGAACTTCCTTTGGAAGCCCAGGGAATCCTGCTGCGGGTTCTGGAAGGCGGTCGTTTTACCCGTATGGGCGGCAAAGATGAAATCGAAGTGGATGTCCGTTTGCTCTGCGCTACAAACAGGGATCTTGCCGCAATGGTCCGTGACGGACAATTCAGAGAAGATCTTTTTCACCGGCTGAATGTTGTGCAGATCGTTGTCCCGCCCCTGCGGAAACATAAAGATGATATCCGGGATATTGCCAACGGTTATTTTCTGAAACGCAAACAGCACCGTCTTGAACCGGAACAGATCGAAGCCTTGATGTCTTATGATTATCCCGGCAATGTGCGTGAGCTTATCAATTTGCTGGAACGCTCCTGTGTTCTCGGGATTACAGATTTTGCAGGAATGATCCGCGATCACAAGGAAACGACCGCCAGTCTTGCAGCCAAGCCGGAGGAAGATATACCGGACGATCTGGACAGCGCGATCCGAACTCATGTCAGAAGAGTTTACGAAAAATACAACAACAATCTCTCCCGTGCCGCCATTGCTCTCAATGCCGCACGCAATACAGTCAAAAAATATTTGGATTGAAAGGAAAATGAAAAATGTCAGATGCAAATCAAAAAAACAATGAATCCAACAAATCATGCCGTTTTTTTACTCCATACAAAGGAGAATTTTACGGGACTGAAAAAAGTATTTTGTCGAAAAAAATGCTTATTGTCGGAGCATCCCATTATTGCGGAGATTTTGATGAATGTACTCATTGCGGAATTACTTCCAAAACTGAAAAATGTGCAAATTTCACATGCGATATATTCGATACATTCTATTCTTCCATAGAACGTCCTCGTTGGATGAGAACATATTCAGCATTTGCAAATTCCGTATTGGGGTACGATGCATCTTTTGAAGCTCAATGCAAATTCTTTCAATCCGTTGTATTCGTGAATTATCTGCAACGGGCAGAAGGAAAAAATGGTAATGAAAAACATAACAGCTGGTTCCGCAACGTACAAAATGCTGATGCCTTCAAACAAACGATCATGGAATATGCTCCGGATGTTATTGTTGTGTGGGGCGCTCGTGTATGGCCAGCTCTTCCCTGGAGAGATTTTATCATTGATGAAGCTCAATCGACAGGCAATGTCAAAAAATGCAGCTGTCAAGACAAATCTTTTATCTTGATGCAAGTGCATCACCCCAGTATGGGCTATGTCAGGGAAATACATTTGAAGCTGTTTCGGGAATATGGAATTTTTATTATTGATCCAAACAATAAATGAGCTGCTTGCGGAGAATAAAACATGGATGACAAACGCTTTAAGGAATTGTTGGAAAAAGCCCTTGACGGGAGCATTGCGGAGGAAGAGGAAAAGGAACTGTTGCGGGATTATATCAATCCTGAAACCGCAGAAGTTTTCCCCTTTATTCAGCTTGCCTGTGATCACAAATACACTCCGGCATATTACCATTTGGGCAATATGTATAAAAAAGGTATCGGATGTGAAAAATCTATATACCTGGCTTGGGTTCAATGGACGATTTCTGTTCAGGAAGGCGGACGCGGATTCGCTGAAATCGGGGATTGCTACAGGCTCGGCGCAGGTTGCGTAGAACAAAATTTCAACGAGGCTATGAAATATTATCAGAAAGCTGTTGATAATGATGAACCCCGTTTCCGGGGCATTTCTCCGGATGAGTGGCTTTCCATTCCGGAAAATCTCGATAATGATGAATTGTATGAAGAATATTTCATTGACGAAGATTCGGATGATGATGACGAGTGGGACGATTATGACTCATTTGAATGCTGCTGTTGTCATCGCCGTATTCTCCGTGAGGATGTTGAAGATCCGGAAACAGACATTTGCGATGATTGCCGTCATAGCGGCAATGAACTTGCCAGAGATTAAATCTTAAGCAGCATTGTTCATTTTTTGAGCAGAGGAACTCTTTTATAAGAGCGTTCTTCCGCTCATTTTTATTTTGGCACGGATTTTGCTTTTATAACAGTATCAAACCAACGAAAGGATATTGTTATGAGCAAAAAAATTATTTTTAAAGGGAATCCATATGGTGTTTTTCAAGCATTTGAGCCAAACCTTGAACAAGTGCTTACATTGGAGACAACTCCTTATGATCCGGAGGATGATTTCACAGCTTATCAGGCAAACCTTGTTATGGAGCATTTCAGAAAGAAGAATATCCGTATGGGACACTTGACTGCAGAAAATTTATGCCAGAAAACCTCTGAGTCTTATACAATAAGAGCTTTTAATATGGAAACAGCTCTGCCGGTTGAAATAGTCATTACAAAAAAGGAAATAGAAGAAATACTTGCCCCGTTTGAGGCAGAACAAAAAAGAATCTTTCATTTTCTTTCATCCGGAAATACACAAGGTATTCTGCCGGAATTGATGGAACAGAACGCAAAAGAATGTCCCGTCAAAAGCATAACGGATTTGGAAAATCTGATCGCTCTTTGTCAGCCGGGACCATTGATGTATTGGAATGAATATAAGAGCAATTCTCCCTGTCGGCTTGCCGCTGCAGCTGAAATCACCAAAACAACTTGCGGCGTATTGCTTTACAAAGAACAGCAGGAACAGGCATTGCAGATTCTGACCGGTTGTACTCCGGAAGATGCCGCCATCTTCCGCAAGCAGAATTCCGGAACCAAGCTCGACCGGGAAAGCCGGGAGTCATTGATCAGTCTGATTTCCGCAAAGCAAAATGTATCTACGGAAGAAGCTGAAGATCTCTATAATTGCTGGCATTATTACACCGCAAGCACCATGAGCGTAAAAACCGCACAGCAAGCAGTGTTCAAGATTTATAAAAAATCTCTTGAAAAATGTAAAAAATGAAATAATAGTCAGGGATCATGATGAATCAGATATTGTTAAATGTATTGACAGTGGTTTTGTCAGGGATTTCCCCGGAACCGCTGGCAGAAAAAAGTGTACCGTTTGAAAAATTGCCCGTGGAATGTGCCGCCGTTTATGATGCAGAGATCCGTCAATTCCGACAGGCAACAGTTACAGATGTGATTTCCGTTGATCTGGACGGCGATAAAGTCAATGAACTTTTGATCTTCAACGGCGAAAATGGCTCCGGCGGAAAAGGCTATGCAGTAATGCAAAAACATAACGGCAGATACCGCAAAGCAGGAGAACTTTTCGGCACTCTTTACAAAGCAGGCATTGGTTTGATCGTTGAACATTCTTTGGGGTGGGACAATGCCAACTGGAATTATTACGAACTTGTCAACGGAAAACTTGTATGTAAACTGGAAATGGAAGTCAAATACAGTAAACCGATCCGGAAAAACCCGGTGAAAATCACTGTTGAAATGAAAAAATGAATATTTGCAAAATACAGGAATTCAATAAAAGATGTCGCAGAATTGCTGCATTGCGGACTGATAATATTTATGAACTTACCCGGATGCGTATTGTCCGTGTAATGCGTGAATGTGAAGGTAATGTGCAGCTCTCCGCAGAGAAATCAGGATGCTCTCCGGGAACGATCCGCCGTTATATGAATTTTGTCCCCTTTGAACATTTACTGAACGATCCGGCACTGGCAGACCGTTTCGACTGGCGCACGATGGATAGCCGCCGCTGGAAAAAATTGCTGCGCAGACACCCGGATTTTATCAGCCGTATGAGCAAAAAACAAAAATCTATTCTGTCGCATCGGGAGAAAGTCGATATAATTATTGCCCATCCCCTACTGGCTGATTATCTCGGGATTGCTGATCTGGAAGAATTTTCTCTGGCAGAATTGCTCATCTATCGTCCGGAGTTTGCCGCACGATGTGATTTGTCTACAGTGGTTGGTTGTGCCGCCAGAAATCTGCTTTTGAAACGCCCGGAATTTTTTGATCGACTGGATATATCAACCCTTTTGCCGTATCATTGGACTCTTCTGGCGAAAGGGCAGCCTGTGATCAAACAGAAAATGAAAGAGAAACTTCCGGAGGAATGGCCCTTGAATTATCAAATCCACTATCTGCAATTCCATCCGGAGTTTGAAAAAGAATTCATTTATTGGGATAAAATTGAGGATGCTGATCTTGCCGACCTGAAAAGACGGCAGCCGGAAATTTTCGATCGCCGCTTCAACTGTGGGCTTGCCAGAGCGATTCCGACCACCGAGTCGTCCCGCTGAACAACTGCCGCGACGCGCCCCTTAAAGCGCAAAAAAGGCGGCACCGTTTTTACCGATGTCGCCACATCTTAATATTAACTTTGGCACATTTTCTCAATTGCTTCAATAAGCTGTGGCAAAGAATTTTTTTTCGGAGTAATAAAGACATGAACCTTTCTGCCATCAATATGGAGTTCCCGATCACGCACGAGGGAAATTTTAGTCTCTGCTACAAGTTCACTTGCTATGGGTGATTGCAAAATTTGTTTGCTAAAAAGTTTTCTTTTTGTAATAATCATTCCTTCTTTGGCCCCTCCAAATACTGTATCATCAATAAGGACAAGGACATCAGCAGGAGCAATTCCGGGGGCATAAGATTCCAAGGCATTACGCAGTTTTGTTGGGGGAATATTGGGATTCATGAAAATGTGTGGATCGTCAACGTTGAAAAATAACCCCATCGTGTCATCTGGTAAATTATTTTTCCCAGAATCTTTTTCTGTGGGATTTTCAGAAGATTCCTCATCAAATCCAGATACAACTACAGTAGGAATGATGGATTTTTCCTGTTGCTCAATAATAGATTTTTTGTAAGCAATAAGTCTTTCAAACAATTCCACGCATCTATTGTCATGAATTTTATGTCCGCGAAATTCAGGCAAACGAATGAACCCACCCTTCTTAAAATCGCGTTCCCAGGAGTGGACTAAATCATCCCATGATACAGAAAATGAAGACTTGTTGTCTGTTAACCAGCGAACATGATCTCGATAAAAGATGATTACAGTATAAATGGTTCCCAAAGTCTTATGCCAAGCTTTAGCAACCACGGAATTCTCTACATCATCGTCATTGGGGATATCGAATTTTAACATTATTTCGGGAGTCGTAATTAATTTACAGATAGCCCTCATTTCATTAAGTTCTTTTTGCTCTTTCTTCTTTGCAATATCTTGAGCGAGTTTCTCCAGTGCCTTTTCTCGCCGATAGGTTTCAATCACAATTTTTGTGGTGGATGATTGTTCAGCAAGAAAATCAAATAGTGGTTGCAGCTCTTCTGATGGGATAGAATCATCGAGAACAACCTCCATCATCGCTTCTTTTACAAATTCCAAATTTTCATTTTCTATCGAAAGCGTTTCAAGAGAATCGTAGTCTTCTTCTGAAAAAATAGATGTCGGAATATTGTACTTTGATGCAATTGCTCCTTTTAATCTATCATGGCACAATTCAGGTGATTTAGACTTAAATATTTCAAAAAAAGATTTTGCTTTTGATGCTCGTTCTAAAAAAACATTTATGCGTTTCCTGTAATCATCAAAGACCGGGGTTAACAATTCAGGAAATATTTTTAAGGACTCAACAACATTTTCAAAAGATCTTATTTCTGAAAGCGAAGATATTTCGTCTTTGGATTTTTCCATGACAGCTTCATACTCTTTGAAAAATGTGGCATTCTTTCCACATTCCGCATATAATTTGTCAAGAGCGATTTTAAGAGCATCTATTGTTTCAAAAAATCTATCCTTATAAGAAATATCTAATACAGCCTCTAAATCAATAGCCTCTGCTTCGTTTTTCAGCTCCCGGATAAGCAAATATTTTTGCCCCGGAGTCGATGCAACCTCGATCTCCTTAAGTCTGCGAAAGAGATTATAAATTTTTGTATTCTCATATTTCGCTATTTCTTTTTTTTCCTGTTCGTCCTGGACAAGTCGCAAACGCGCCGCTTCATCAGTCGCTCGTTTCTCTTCAAGTTCTTCAAGTCTGCGTCTGTGTTGCTCATTTTGCCGCCGGTCTATTTCTGCTTGTCGGGCTGTTTCCTCTGCAGCACGTGCTTGCCTGTCAAGAGCTACATTTCTATTATGAGCCTGTATTTTATCAAACCAATCGCCGCCATGCTGTTTTTTTTCTGCCATATTGCATCCTCACATTTCTATCTGAATGAACATAAGCTATGGGACATAAAATGTCAAGCGTTGTTGTTCTTTTGATTAAAAGATTGTGTAATCTTTTTACAAAAAACACTCAAAGGACATTCTGTGCAATTCGGATTATGAGGATGGCAAAAAGTTCTGCCGATATACCAACACGGGTAATCAACAATCCCGGGATATTCCGGGTATAATGCTCTTGCCATATAAATAGCTTCCTCTTTTGCTTTTTCAGACGATATCAATCCTGATCTGTAAAAAATCCGCATGATATGTATGTCCGGTGAAACATCAATGCTGCTTTTATCTTTTAGCTCAACCTTAAACTGGCGAGCCAAAATATTGGCAGCCATTGTCGCAATTTTAATTCCGACACCATCAAACTGTAAAAAACGACATATCAGCATTCCACTTGGGGGAGTGTCATTCCAAATTTTTCTGGCATCTCCACCATACTGATGGATAATTTTTTGAACTGCTGAGTAGAAGTTTTCTGCCATTTCTCTTTTGTATCTGTGTTTACTGGTCTTGTAAAATAATGAAACTACTTCATCTTTTGACAATTTCTGTAAATCAGATATTTCAAATCCTCCAATTGCTTTGCCTATATTGTATGGAATAATCCAAGCGTTTTCTGCACTAACCTGTCGGTCCATTATGCAGGCCAAAACATAGGCATGAGGATATTTACCCAATGGGGAAATAAACTCATCCAACTCCGGGTGATTTTCTATAAGATGAACATTCTGTTCCCCGGCATCTAATTGTTTTTTCGCATATAAAACCAATGGATGATATTTATTGTTCATAAGTCTCCTCATTTCTATTAAATATTTCCACATCAAAATTACTTTGCATTGCCGGCGGACATTGCAGCTTTGCGTATATTATAGCCCCCCGACTGCGACAAAAGTTGTCACAGTGAAACAGAAAAGAAGAAAATTTGTTATTTTTTTGTGCCATTGTGAACTTTTATAGTTTGTTTTGCTCGTTTTATGACCTCGGCTGCGAGTTCCGGATGATTGAGCAATTCAGCATCTCCGCCTTCGGAAAGGATGTAATTAACGATTTTATATTCAGGTGCAGCAGCAATTTTTACGATAAAATGATCACCGTCCTTCTGCTGCACTGTTACATCAAACTGTTCCCCGACAAATTTATATGCTTCTATCCCCAAGCGCAACTCAATGTCTTTTACCACCGGAAAATCAAAAATCTCCCGTCGGTTAACGGCACCTATGATTTTGCGGTCAGGTGTAAATTTTTCCCGGCACATTGCAGCTTTTTGTATACGGTGTACTGCGAAGGTTACAGATTTTCTTTCTTTTTGCGGGATCGAAGAACCATTTTTACTGCGGGTAACAGCTTTCAAATACCAGTTCCCCTCATAAAAGACCAGGGCGTGAGGTTCAATGATCCGTTCTGAAATATTACCCATGATCTGTTCATAGGTGATATACAGACATTGCTGTTTTTGCCACGCACGAAAAACGGTGTCGAAAATTTCAGGTTCTATGACGGTATTTGAGCCCAGTGCTACCAGAGAAAGAAGTTGGGTATATTCATCCAACCCTTTCTCATTTACGGCAAGAAGCGAATCCACAGCGGAACGCATTTTTTCTTTTACCGGGGGCGGCATTATATTTTCAGCGATTCTTGCACCAAGAACAGCCGACTGCATTTCATCATCTTCAAGAAACGGAATATCAATACTCCAATCCGGAATAGTCAAATAATAACCTTTATTGCTGTAATCGTACTCAATGGGGGCATTATATTCTGATTTCAGGAAAGCAATATCACGCAGCAAAGTCCGGCTGGAAAGTTTACAAACTCCGGCGATATCCATCTTTTTCATTTCCGCGACAAAGCGTGGAAAATTAGGATAACGGTTTTCTTTCAGCATCGCAATCAGATGCTTGATTCTCCGGATATTATATTTTTTCATTGAAACTCCAAAGTTGTAACTGCGTTACTATAATATATCTCCCCAAATTCAATATTCAAACTAAAGAAATAAATCTCTTGAAATATGAAGATACTTTATGCTATAAATTATAAAAATCACACCTCATAAAAACATCCATAATTTGATATTTACCATTGCCTCAAGCTTTTCTTCCTGATCATCCGGAAGTTTGGAAAAGAAATCCAGACCTGTCTGTTTTTCAACTTCGTCAACACTGACCGCGAACACCTGCAAAGGTTGATTTGAAGAGCAGTGCGGAATGATAAAAGCAATCATTTTTACTGGTGGAGTCAAATCAAAAATGGCTTTATAAAATGCTTTGGGAATAGTAATGCGTCCGGCAGGCAGATGTTTTGCTTCCTCTGGCGACGGGAATATGGCTCCGGTCACAACATAAATCTCCTTTTCCTTGAGCGCTATGGTTCTTACCAGTTCCTCAAGCCTTTTCCAAACGCCCCGGTTAAATCCGGGAAGCTGAGGAGACATATTGCTCATCAGAAAACTATCAAGCATCGTTTGTCGTGAAAACGCCATATCGGCAGCAGGGGCAAGATGTCCCCGATCAAAGCCGCTGCGGGTATATTCTTTTGGAGTAGCGGAGCGGGGAATCAAGGGATCGCGTTTGAAACGGTTAGATCTTTTATGGGATTGAGTCTGTAATTCAGCGGCTGTAAGTTTGTAGATCACCCATAACGGCTGGCGGTGTTGATTGGAAAAACCTACGGCAAACCCCTGCCTGTCAATGACAACATCTGCTTTGCCGGGATTTCCTAACAGTAGATTATCAAACCCGGAGTTTTCACCGGCACTGCAGAAAACAGGAACCAGCAATGATAAAAATTGCAGGCAAAAAAATAACTTGAAAAAGATTGTTTTCCGTAGATGCTTCATGCTGCGAACCTTGAGGGATTGATGTATCGCAGCAAAAAAAAGAACGGCCACGATCCATTGTCCCCAACAAGGCCCGCCAGAGCCTACGACAGCGCAACAGATCGGGCCGTAAAATCCTTGCGGTCCGAAATGTTGTCATCGCTGTCTTTATAAAAAGTAA
>JAFVPG010000229.1 GCA_017505415.1 Lentisphaeria bacterium
AAAACTTTGCAGGAAGTCAACCGCAAAGTTTTTCAGCTCAACTGCCAATCAGATTTTCTGGAATCACCAATGGGAACAACTGTTGTTGCAGCCGCTTTCATGCCCAAAGATATTATCATAGTTCATGCAGGTGACAGCAGATTTTATGATTACCGCTCAAACGGCAAACTTGCCTGTCTGACGACCGATCATACTCTGATACAGAAAAAACGTGAAATTTTTTCTGATTTAAAAGAAAAAAATATTGATTACGCCAATTCAGATTTCTGCAACCTGATTACCAAATCAATCGGAACATCCGGTGAAATTACAGATGATGATCCGAAAGCCCCGCTGCTCAACACCATCAAACGCCGTCCTGACAGCCGCTATCTGCTGTGTTCGGACGGATTGACTCACATGGTTGACAATGAACAAATTGCAACAATTCTTAACAATACTCCCGACAACCGCAAAGCAGTCAATAAACTTATTGCCGCAGCTTTCGGAGCAGGAGCGATAGACAATATTTCAATAGTCCTTTTCTGACAGAGGTTTTTATGACAAATGAAATAATACTTGATAAACCGGTGGTATTTTTTGATATAGAAAGTACCGGCACCAATATTGCAAGAGACCGCATTGTAGAAATTTCAGTTATCAAAATTTTTCCCGACGGCAAAAAACAGAGCAACACACGCCGGGTAAACCCGGAAATGCATATCCCGGAAGCCGCAAGCGCGATTCATGGTATTTATGATACCGATGTTGCCGATGCTCCGACTTTCCGGGACATAGCACAAAATCTGAAAAATTATATCAACGACTGCGATCTTGGCGGTTACAATATAGTTAAATTTGATATTCCCATGCTCGAAGCAGAATTCGCCCGTGCAGGTATTGAATACAGCGCAGACAACTGCCGGATAATAGATGTTTTCAATATTTTCTGCCGACTCTATCCCCGGACACTCTCTGCAGCCTATGAATTTTTCTGCGGCAAAAAACTCGATGATGCACACAGTGCCGCCGCCGACACACAGGCAACTCTTGATGTTTTCATGGGACAACTCGCCAAACATCCGGAAATTCCACGCAGTATGGACGAACTCAATGAATTTTGCGACAACAGCGATCCTGATGCAGTTGACCGCACCCGCCGCTTCAAATGGGTCGGCGATGATGTCGTAATAAATTTCGGCAAAAATAACGGTGCTAAATTAAAAGATATTGCCATTGAAGACCCGAATTTCCTCCGCTGGATACTAAGAAGCGATTTCCCGAACGATGTCAAAAAAATCGCCTCTGATGCTCTTGTCGGCGTCTTTCCTGTTCGCAAGAAAGTCACAGATGCATGAAATCAAAAATCCCGTCCCTTGATGCTTTAATAAAACTCCTTGATGATGAAGATGATATTGCAAGAATTGCCATATTGCAATTAATAACTCATTATCAATATGAATTACCTGAAGTTTTGCGCCAGCTTCAGGAGTGTGACAGTGTTGTTTTACGCAAAAGAAGTCATCAGATACAATCGCTCCTCATATTCAGACAACGCAGAATGTATCTGCACCATATTCTGAAAAACCATAACAGAATGTTTTCCATAAGTGAGGCTCTTCTGGCAATCCATCTCATGTGGTACGAAAAAGACCAAATCATTGAATTGATTGAACTATACCAAAAGCTGCTTGCTGCTTACCCGCAAAACAATTCTGGATCATTGCATGAACTTGTAAATTTTTTGAAAGACCGTCAATTTCTCGGGATAAATGAAAATGCAACGATCAGTGAATTGTATATGTTAGGAGATGTATTAGAACATACAACCGGTGCAAATTCATTTATGTGCGCTCTTTTGCTGGCATTGAATGAAGATCTGAGACTTGGTTTGAAACTTGATATTATCAATTTTGAGCATAAATTCTACCTGTATGAGCCAAGCAGTAATTCAATAGTTGATATTCTGCAATATTGGAACATCAGAAAAAAAGATTTTGACGGAGAAAAATATTTTTCACGCAATCAACTTTTGAAATTTATCGGCTCAGTTTGTTTCTGCCATGCAATACATAATGATGCATTCCGTTACGTACTGATCCTCGGAGAAATTCTTGCAGAAAATCACAATATTTCAACACTCCCCTACCCTTACGGACCTGAAAAAATATAAATTTCCTCCGCTGAATAAAATGTTTTTATCCACTTTTTTATCCGTCCGGTTGATAGAAAGACAAATATAATGTTTTGATTAGATGCAAGATGGAAGATTTGGGCGTTCCACCCGCCTTTTTGCTCTGCTGGCGCATGTGCCTGCCCCGTTGACAGCTTAACTAACCCCAAAAGCCTTGCCAAACACGAGAGAGCTTACACTACATATCTCCAGTACCCTTTTCTTTTTTGGGCGTTCCACCCGCCTTTTGGTTCTGCTGGCGCATATACCTGCCCTGTTGGCGACTTAACAAATAATAAATGCCTCACCAAACATGAGAGAGCATGCACAATCTATAAAAAAGTACCCTTTTCTTCTTTTTGAAAGTGGGGTCTTAGGGGAGGAAACTTCTTTCTTCTTTTAATCAAGAAGAAAAAGTTTCCTCCCCTAAAAAAACATCACGCTATCGAAGTGTATTTTACGATGACTTCACAGTCGTCACTGTTGATGGTGACGGAGTTGGAGCCGTCGGTGTAGGCGTTGGCAAGTTCGTTCCACTTGACGTTTTCGGAATCGAAAGTGAGAGTTATTGAACCGCCGGAGAGCTGTTCAATGACATCGTTGCCGAAGTCGCCGCTGAAAATGAAAGTATCATTACCGCCGCCGCCGTGCAGGGAGTCATTGCCAATGCCGCCAATGATCGTATCATTACCTGAACCGCCAACAATGCGGTCATTTCCGGCATCACCGTCAAGGATGTTTTCACCGGAATTTGCCCAGATAATATCATCTCCGTCACCGCCATAAATTTTGACACCATGACCGATGTATTCAAATTTCTGACTGGTCATGTCAATAATGTCATCACCGGCTCCGGCCCGGATTTCGTCGATTTGACTGAAACGGGCCTGATCGCCGAGAGCGGAATAAATATCTTCAACAAAGAGCGCATCACCATTTGCATCGTCAGTCAGGACAAGCACATTGGCATCTTCAGAACCGACAAAAACGTCAGTAATATTGTTTTTACCGGCAAGAGAAGCAAATTCTTTAGTGCCGCTCCAGCCATTGAATCCAAGATGCTGTGCGGCATAATAATCATCCCAGGTACCGGAAGCATTGGCGAAGAAAACGTCCATATTACCGTCAGAATTTGAAATAAGTTCTTTCGGTTCAGAAACAGAATCTTTTACAGTAAAATCATTACCTGCAAACCATTTATCTCCGGCAAATACACGCCATTGATGATTGCCGTCAGGAACAGCGAAAAAGTCGATTCTCTGAGTTTCCGTTTCAAATATGAGAGCATTGTCAAAACCTTCTGCGGAGAATTCAACAATATATTTTTCTGCAGTACCAACATAATGCCAATTCAAACCATCGGCACTGCCATACAAATCTCCAAGACCGGCAATAGTAACTTCACGGACTTCAGACCAGTCAGAGAGATTGCCGGCACTGTCAAATGTACGCACCTGATAATAATATTTTCCAGCACTCATACCGGAGAATGATACTTCTCCGGTCAATACGGATTTACCCTCATCAGTCAAATTGCTGCTGTCGCCGATGCGATACATATATCCGGCAATACCGGATTGATTATCGGCATCAGCGATCCAACTCAAAGTCAGATTATCGCCGTCAATATTTTCAGTAAAGTTTTTAGGAACGGCGGGAGCGACTTTATCAATATTAGCAACTTCATAAGAACCTTCAGCAACATTACCGGCAGCATCAGTGACACGGAAAAGATAAGTTCCGTTTTCAGATACAGTCAAATGGTCACCGTCAACCCATTCACCGTTGGCAAAATATTCGATACTGCCATCACTTACTTTTGCATACAAAGTTACCCTCTGATTGGTCCATTCAGTATTATCAGCATAAACATTGATAGTTGGAACATCTTTGTCAATATTTGCAACTTCATAAGCAGTAACTTCGGAAATATTTCCGAAAACGTCAGTTGCCCGGAAATAAACAAATCCGTTGGCAGACATGACAACACCGACTGTATAAAGTTCCCAGGTCTTGTTGTCCAGACTGAATTCTCTGACAGCAGTATCATCACTGAACGTTGCCGAAACAGTAACGTCCTGATTGGTAAACGCAGTAATATCTGCACCGGCAACCGGTTTTTCGGGAGCAGTAGTATCAATGATCAAGCTGGCGACATTGCTGTATTCGCTGATATTGCCAAGGTTATCTTCTGCTTTCAAACGGAAATAATAAGTTCCGTCTTCATTCAAAAAGATTTTGTTGTACGAAGTGCCTCCTCTATACCCATAAGTAGTATAAATCGTACTGAAATCAGCATCAGTGGAAATCTCTATGGTATACATACTGATACCGCTGCCGTCTTCGACAAGTTCATCGAAAGAGACATTAACCTGGTTTTGAGACAATTTGGCAACAGTAATTTCCGGTTTGGAAGGAGCGACTTTATCAATTTTGTCGACAACGACTTCTTTTTCAGTGACGTTTCCGGCAAGGTCAGTAACTCGGAATTTATAAGTGCCGTTTTCGCTGACTGTCAAAGTTGAACCAGCAACCCAGTTTTCGCCGTCAAAGTATTCTACAACTCCGTCACTGACGGTTGCCGTCAGAACAATATCTTTATTTGTCCATGCAGTTGCGTTGCCTGTAACTTCCAAAGTCGGAGCGATTTTGTCGATATTTGTAACTTCATAGCTTGCGACTTTAGAGATATTTCCGGCTTCGTCGATTCCACGGAAAGAAATAGTACCATTTGCAGTCATGACAACACCGACGACATAAGTCATCCATTCGCCATTATTGATTGAGTATTGTTTTACGGCTGAATCACTGCTGAAAATTGCAGAAACTGTGACATTCTGATTTGTCCATTCAGTAAAATCAGCAGAAACTGTCGGTTTGTCAGGCGGAATGTTATCCTGAGCTTTTACAGTCAAAGTCAAATTGCCATTGACTTGGTCGAGACTGTAAATTGTATTATTGTAAACAAAATCTTCGCCGTTGACGGTGATTGAACCGTAGTTGATTGTTCCGTCACCGATTGAAATTGTACCAGTAAATGAACTTGCTCCCTGGGCAAGTTTATAAGTTCCGTCTGCCTGATCCGCAGATACAGTAATTGTATAAGTCGGAGTGCCTGAAATCAAAGACAAATCGTTAATCAAATAACCATCTTCAACACTTCTCTCCGCAACTGTAAAGTCAATAATACTTCCTTCCCATGCATAAACATGCGCATCGTTTGCCATCTGCAAAGTGCCTGTATGTTTACCGCCGGAGGCGATATACATAGAGCCGCCGTTAACCGTCGTGCTGTTTGCTGTACCGCCGGAGGCGATACGCATAGAGCCGCCGTTAACCGTCGTGCTGTTCGCTACGCCGCCGGAGGCGATACGCATATAGCCGTAGTAA